>NZ_AZSN01000012.1:0-47266 GCF_000576225.1 Methylibium sp. T29-B
CACCACCTTGATCGGGATGCGCGCCGTCTTGGCTTGCGCCTTCTGCTTGGCGAGCGGGTCGTAGGCCGCTGCACCTGCAGCCGGCGACGGTGAGACGGAGGCCGGGGTCGGCGTGGAGGGCAGCGTGTTCATGGGATGTGGGCGCGCGGTGTCAGGGGCTGAGATAGCTCTCGAGCCGGTCACCGAGGTCGGCGGCGGCGCGTTCCGGATCGACGGGGACCCCGATTGTAGAAAGATCGACCGTGCGCAGCCCGGCGTAGCCGCAGGGATTGATGCGCTCATAGGGGCTCAGGTCCATCGCCACGTTCAACGCCAGACCGTGGTAGCTGCAGTGGCGCGACACCTTGATCCCCAGCGCGGCGATCTTGCCGATGCCACGCCAGGGGTCACGCGGGTCGGGCGGCCCCGGCAGCGCGCCGTGGCCGAAGGGGTCGCAGAGATTCACGTAGATGCCCGGCGCGCCCGTGACCCGGTGACCGGTGACGCCATAGCCTTCCAGCGTCTTGATCACCGCCTGCTCGAGGCGGAACACGTACTCCTTGACGAAGATGCCCAGCGCCTGAAGATCGACCAGCGGATAGGCCACCACCTGGCCGGGGCCGTGGTAGGTCACCTGGCCGCCGCGGTTGCTGGCGATCACCGGAATGTCTCCCGCGTCGAGCACGTGCTCGGCCTTGCCGGCCAGTCCCTGGGTGAACACCGGCGGGTGCTCGCACAGCCACAGCTCATCGGGCGTGCCCGGCGTGCGCGTCTCGGTGAAGGCGCGCATCGCGTCGAAGGTCGTCGCATAGTCCACGCGGCCCAGCCGCCGTCGCTGCATCGCCATCAGCCCCCGCCGGCCGCCAGCGGGTGCGCGCGACGAACACCGCTGCAGCCGCCTGCAGCGCGGCGATCCCGGCGCCCAGCCATCCGCCGCCTTCGGCACCCAGCGGCTGCAGCAGGCCGGCCAGCGCGGACAGCCCTGCCGCGTGCAGCAGCCAGGGCAGCACCAGGTTCAGCACCACCAGCACCACCAGCGTCGTGCTCTCCGCCCGACGCGCGCGCGGCCCCCAGTGGATCGCGCAGGCGAGCGCAAGGTCCCGCAGCGCCAGCAAGGCCCAGGTCAGCGGCAACCCAGCGAGCGCGAGCGCGCGGCCGATGCCCCCGGCCTGCGGATCGGGTGCCAGCACGCTGGCCACCAGGCCACCACCGAGCGCCAGGACCAGCGACGCCAGCATCAGCGGCATCCGCTCCAGCGTCGCGGCGTCCAGCGCCCCGCCGGCGCGCCAGCGGGCGGCGAAGCGCTGCCACAGGTCGAGCCGAGGCGGCTCGATGAAGAGGCTGAGGTAGGCGGTGGTGGTGGCGCAGGCGGCCAGCGCGAAGCCCACGCGCCACACCGGATTTCCCTCCGGCCAGAACCCGGCAGCGAACACCGCGAGCCACGCCTGGAACCCCAGCCAGGCCTGCGGCCGCAAGGGCAGTTGCAGCGCCCCGGCCATCAACCGCTGGGCGCCGAGCACAGCCCAGGCCGCGAACATCACGGCCGTTGCCGCGTAGAACACCGGGGCCTCGAAGCTCATGCCCCACCACAGCACCTCACCGGGCGACACCTGGCGCGGCAGCGCACCGAACCACGGAAACACCACCAGCAGCACGATCCACCAGGCCCCGCCGCGCCGCGCCGCCAGTCCGCCGCGCCGCAAGGCCGCCAGCGCGACGATCAGGCTCACCGCCTGCAGACCCACGCCAGCCGCCACCATGCCGACCAGCAGCGACCACGACAGGCCGTGGCCCTGCACGGCGTTCGACACCAGCCACACCGCCAGGCAGATGATGCCGCCGTACCACGCGAACAGCGTGCCGCCGAACAGCTTGCCCCAGGTCAGCTGCCAGGGCGTCAACGAGGACAGGCGCTGGGCGTCCCACGTGGCTTCGCTGACCTCGTCTAGCAGCGCGGCACTCGCCAGTCGCGCCCCGTAGAAGCCCACCAGCAGCACGAAGCCGGCCTGCGCCACCATCGGCAGTGCCGACGGCCCGGCCAGGCCGACCGCGGCGAACACCAGCGCCAACACCGCCGGCATGCCGAGCAGCCGCGCGGGCGAGAACTCCAGCCAGAGCTGGCGCTGGAACTCCGGATTGCCGGCGGCCAGCGCGCGCATCATGTGCCCGCTCCCGCGCCGGCCACGCTGCGCAGATAGCTCTGTTGCAGGTTCTCGCGCCGCTCGGCGAAGCTGCTGACGGCAAAGCCGGCGCCGATCAAGCGCGCCAGCAGTGCCGCCTGGTCGGCATCGGTGCCGCCGAAGGCGAGTTCGAGCGTGTGGGCGTCGACGAGCGTGGCCTGCAGGCCGGCCTCGCGGCCGAGCCAGGCCTGCGCCTCCCGAGCCGCCGTCAACAGGCCGGCGCGCAGCCGGCGCAACGGGCGATCGCCGGCCGCCGGCGCCGCGACGGTCAGCGCCCGGTGCTCGACCACCCGGCCGTCGCGCAGCATCAGCATGTGGGTCGAGTACTCGTCCAGTTCGGCCAGGATGTGAGACGACACGAGCAAGGTCATGCCCTCCTCGCGCAAGCTGCGGAACAGCGCCGCCAGCCCGGCGCGCGCCTCCGGGTCCAGCCCCGAGGCGGGCTCGTCGAGGATCAGCAACTGCGGCCGGTGGATCAGCGCCTGCCCGATCGCCACACGCTGGCGCTGGCCGCGTGACAGCGCGCCACACAGGCGGTCGAGCAGGTCGGTGAGGCCCAGACGCTTGGCGACCGGCGGCACGGCAGCCGCGGCGGCCTCGGGCGTCGCGCCGTGCGCAAGCGCGGCATAGCTCAGGGTCTGGCGCACGCTCAGCGCCGTCGAGACGCCGAAGCTGTCGGCCAGGAAGCCGAGCTGACGGTGGCTCTCGCGGGGCTGCGCGATCACGTCGATGCCGGCAACGGCGATGCGCCCCGACAGCGGGGCCTCCAGTCCGGCGATGCAGCGCATCAGCGTGGTCTTGCCGGCGCCGTTGGGGCCCACCAGCGCGGTCACGCTGCCGCGCTCGATGCTGCAGCTCAGGCCGTGCAGCGCGCGCTGCGTTCCGTAATCGTGAACGAGGTCGGCGACCTCGACCAGCGCCGCGGCGCTCAGAGCACCACCTTGACCATCGGGTGCGTGCTCAGCGTGCGGTAGAGCTCGTCGAGCTGTTCGCGGCTGGTGGCCGTGACGGTGAGCGTCAGGCCGAGATAGTTGTTGCCCTTGCTGGGCCGGGCCTCGACGGTCTGCGCATCGAACCCGGGATCGAAGCGCAGCGCGATGTCGACCATCGCCTCGCGGAAGCCCTCGGCGTTGGACCCCATCACCTTGATCGGAAAGGCACTCGGGTACTCGATCAATGATTGCTCGGGAGGGATGGCCGTCATGGTCTGCTGCCGCTGCATCGGGCGGGCACGCCGCTGCGGCGCCCGCGATGGCCGGATTGTCCCGCACCCGCGAAATCCGCGCGGCCGCCGCGGCTCAGATCGACTGGGCGGGCTTGGCCCGCTGGTAGGCCTCGTAGAGCCGGGCGTACACCGGCCCAGGCTTGCCGCGCAACGCGCCGTGCCCGACCAGTTCGCCATCGAGCCGGGTGACCGCCAGCACTTCCTTCATCGCCGAACTCAGCAGCAGTTCGTCGGCCGAGAAGACCTCGCCCTCGCTGACCGGCCGCAGGCAGTAGCCGATGCCGCACTCCTCGCACAGCTCGGCCAGCAGGTCGACCCGCACGCCTTCGAGCAGCAGTTCGCTCTTCGGCGGGCCGATCAGTGCGCCTTCCTTCACCATCCACACGTTGGACGCCGCGGCCTCGGTCAGGAAGCCGTCGCGAAACAGGAGGGTCTCGACGGCGCCCTTGTCGGCCGACATCTGCCGCGCCAGCACGTTGCCGAGCAGCGAAATGCTCTTGATGTCGCCGCGCTCCCAGCGGAAGTCGCGCGCGCTGATGCAGGCCACGCCGGCATGGCGCTGCTCGGGCGTCGGCGGCTTCGCCGGACTGCACATCATGAAGACCGTGGGCTCGATGTCGGTCGGTATCGTGTGCTCGCGCAGCGCCACGCCGCGCGTGACCTGCAGGTACACGAGCTGGTCGGTCGCCCCGCTGTGCTCGTGCTGGGCCGCGACCAGCCGGCGCATGCGCGCCAGCCAGTCCTCGCGGGTCAGCGGCGCGGTGATGCGCACCTTGGCGAGGCTGCGCTCCAGGCGCGCCATGTGCTCGTCGAAGCGGAACAGCCGACGATCGTAGACGGGCAGGACCTCGTAGACGCCGTCGCCGAACATGAAGCCGCGGTCGAGCACGCTGACGCGAGCGTCCGCCAGGCGGGTGTAGTCGCCGTTCAGGTAGCACAGCGAGTCGGCGCTCGCCGCGGGGATGGCGCTGGGCAGCGGGTTCATGCCCGCAGCGTAGGCCCGTCGGCGGCAACGGGCAAGCAGCGTTTCACCCGGTACGAATCGACACCGGCATCACTGGATCCACAGCCGCAGCGAATCCCACGCGCGGCCCAGCAGCCCGGCGCTGTCGACGTTCTCCAGCACGGTCAAGGGCAGCTCGGCAACCGGCGCGCCATTGGCGGTGACCTTGATGCTGCCGACCACCTGCCCCTTGGCGAGCGGAGCCACCAGCGGATCGGTGCGCGAGATGTCGGTCTTGAGCTTGTCGCCGTCACCCTTGGGCACGCTGACGTAGACGGCCGCGGCACTACCGAGCTTGGCGGTGTTGGAGGAGCCTTCCAGATCGGCGGGCTGACGACGGCCTGGTTGGCGTCGAACAGCTTGACGGCGTCGAAGGCGGTATAGCCCCAGTTCAGCAGCTTCTGGCTCTCGTTGGCGCGCGACTCCATCGACGCAGCGCCGAGCACGACGCTGATCAGCCGGCGCGGACCGTTCGGGAAGTCGCGCTTGGCGGTGGTGATCATGCAGTAACCTGCGGCGTCGGTGAAGCCGGTCTTCAGGCCGTCGACGGTGGGGTCGCGGTAGAGCAGCAGGTTGCGGTTGGGCTGCTTGATCTTGTTGAAGGTGAACTCGCGCATCACCGAGTAGCGCAGGTACTCGGGGAAGTCCTGCACCAGCCGGGTCGCGATCACCGCCAGGTCGCGCGCGGTGCTGGTGTGCCCTGCCGCCGGCAGGCCCTCGGGGTTCTTGAAGGTGGTGGCCTTGAGGCCGAAGGCCTGCGCCTGGCGGTTCATCATCGCGACGAACTGCTCCAGAGACCCGCCCACGCCCTCGGCCAGCACCACGGTGGCGTCGTTGCCGCTCTGCACGATCTCGCCCTTGAGCAGATCATCGACCGTGACCTGGCTGTTGAGCGGCAGGAAGCTGCGCGAGGCACCGGTCATGCCGGTGCGCCAGGCGCGCTCCGACACCGGCAGCGTCTGCGTCAGCGTCAGCTTCTTGTCCTTCAGCGCCTGGAACACCAGGTAGGCGCTCATCAGCTTGGTCAGCGAGGCCGGCTCGATCGGGCTGTCCGGGTCCTTGGCTGCGAGCACCTGGTTGGTGGTGACGTCGAACAGCAGGTAGGAGCGCGCCGCGATCTCGGGCGGCTGCACGGCCTGGGCCTGGGCCGCCACGCCCGTGAGAGCGGTGGCGACGGCGAACAGAAGAACGAACAGTCTTTTCATCGGGGTCTCTGCAACGGGAAACGGGAGCGGGTGGCGCGCCGGTCAGGAGGACCAGCCGCGCACCACCAGCGACTTGAGCAGCGCGAGCTGCCCATGAAAGAAATGGCCGACGCCGGGAATCACCGTGACCGGCAGGCCCTGCGGGCGCGCCCAGTCGAAGGTGGCCGACAACGGCACCACGTCATCGGTCTCGCCGTGAACCACCAGCGTGTCGGCCTGGAGTTCCTCGGGAATGGCGGGCACCTGCTGCTTCTGCGTCGACGGGGCGATCAACGCCAGCCGCCGCGGCCGCGCGTCGCCGCTCAGGTGCGCCGCGGCACTGGCGGCCACGAAGCCGCCGAACGAGAAGCCGGCCAGCCACAGCGGCAAGGCCGGGTCACGTTGCGCCGCGATGACCGCCAGCGCGTCGTCGAGCTCGCCGCGGCCTTCGTCCCAGCTGCCGGCCGACGCGCCGACGCCCCGGAAGTTGAAGCGCACGCTGCGCGCGCCGAGTTGCAGGCCGGCACGCGCGACCGTCTGCACCACCTTGTTGTCCATCGTGCCGCCATGCAGCGGATGCGGGTGGCAGATCACCAGCACCGCCCGCGCCGGGCCGGCCGGCGCGTCGAGCGCGCACTCGATGTCGCCGGCGGGACCGCCAAGCGTCAGTCGCTGCGTCTGGACGTTCATCGCGAGAACGGACAACCGGCTGCCGGCACGTCGTCAGCGACCCACATCGGGCGGCAGCAGCAGGCGCTCGACGACCTGGCCGTGCTTCAGGTGGGATTCGACGATCTCGTCGATGTCGTGGGCATCGACATAGGTGTACCAGGTGCCCTCCGGATAGACCACCGCCACCGGCCCGCCGGCGCAGCGGTCCAGGCAACCGGCCTTGTTGACGCGGACCTTGCCCGCGCCCATCAGACCGGCCGCCTTCGCCTGCGACTTGCAACGCGCGAAGCCGGCCTCGGCGTCGTGGTCGGCGCAGGCCGCCTCGCCATCGCGCTTGTTGAGGCAGAAGAAGATGTGACGCTCGTAATAACTCATCGGGGAATTGTAGGTTTGAGGCTATTCGTCCCGGGCTGCGACACGACCGAGCAGGTAAGCGAGTGTCGCCCAGGGCCACAGCCAGCCGATCCATTGCGACAGGCCGTGGAAGCGGATGAAACGGCCCTGCTCCCACGATTGCAGGCTGGCCGCGTAGTAGGCGTCGCCGGGCGCGATGTTGACCAGCGCCACGCCGAAACTGATGACCAGCAGCGCCACGGCGGCCGATGCGCGCGCCGGCAGCCACGTCAGCCCCACGGCGACGACGGCCACCACACCGATCGCCGGCAGCACCGGCGGTGTCCACCAGGTCAGCGCGTGCTCGGGCCCGAAGTTCAACGCCGTCGACAGCGTGGTGGCCGCGATGCCCAGCAGCAGCGCCCCGGCCGGCAGCACCAGGCGGCGCGGACCGGGCCGCGTCAGCGCGTAGGCAAGCAGGCAGGGCGCCAGCAGGCCGGCTGCCACGCCCAACATCTCGAGCCCCGGCGCCAGCGGTTCGCTGACGGTCGCGGTCGCGCCGAGCCAGCCGTCCCAGGCCGTGTCCTCCAGTCCTTCGGCGAGCAGGTCGCGCGCGCGGTCCAGCACATGGCCGAGTCCGAAGGGCAGCGGCGGCGGGAACAGCAGGCCGAACGGCCACAACAGCAGCAGCGTCAGGCCGGCGCCGCGGTCTCGCAGCAGCCAGCGCTCACGCCAGCGCTGCCAGTGGCCGAGCAGCCCGAGCGCGTGCAGCACCAGCATCAGCACCGCGCCGAGCGCCGCACCGGCGGTGTTCAGGCTCCAGTCGATGATCGACGGCACCCGCCTCGGCAACAGGTGCTGCAGGGTCTCGAGCACATAGCTCAGACCGCTGGACACCCCGACCGCGACGGCGAACGCCAGCCAGGCGCGGCCCCCGCCGCGCAGCAGTCCACCTGTCAGCAACGCCCCGAGCGGCACGTAGGCGAGCAGGTTGCTGACCAGGTCGAACTGCCCCACGCCACGCGGCTTGGGCACCGGCAGCAGCCACCAGCGAATGTCGGTCGCGGTCGGCCATTCCCAGCCGGTGAACGGGTGCAGGCTGGCGTAGACCATCAGGCAGGCGCAGGCCGCCGCCAGGGGCCAGGCCGAACTGCTGCGCTGCGGGGCCATGCGCCCGGCCGCCCTCAGAACGGCTTGACCACGACCAGCACGACGATCGCGGCGAACACCAGCACCGCAGCCTCGTTGAAGACGCGGAACCAGCGGTGGCTGCGGCGGTTGGCGTGCTGCTCGAAGTCGCGCAGCAGCCGCTTGCACACATGGTGGTAGCCGATGGCCGCGACCACCAGCAGGAGCTTCGCGTGCAGCCAGCCGTTGCCCGGCCCGCGGCCGATGCCATAGCCCAGCCACAGCCACAGGCCGAGCCCGAGCGCGGGGATCATCAGCAGCGAACTGAACCGGTGCAGCTTGTGCGCCATCAGCAGCAGGCGCTCGCGCTCGGCGTGGCTGTCGGCCGGCACCATGGCCAGGTTCACCAGCAGCCGCGGCAGGTAGAACAGGCCGGCGAACCAACTGGCGGCGAAGACGATGTGGAAGGCCTTGATCCAGAGCATCGAGGGATTATCGCGAGCACCGGCCAAGCATAAAAAAGCCCCGGCAAAGCCGGGGCTTGAAAGCCTGGCGCTGTCACACGGTCAGGCTCCTGCTCAGGGAGGTGAAGCAGGGAATGAACGCCTTGCGACGTATCATTCGACGAGAATTTTAGCAGCGCCCGGCCGGCGTTTTCCTGTCAGATGCGCTCTGCGCGCGGGCCGCTCTCGATCGACGCCACGCCCTTCCTTCGGCCTTGAGCCCCTCCACCCGGTCACGCCCGTGAGCTCCTACCCCCAACGCTTCCCCGCCACGCGCGCGCGCCGCCTGCGCCGAGACGACTTCACCCGTGCGCTGGTGCGCGAGCACGCCCTCACCGCGTCGGACCTGATCCTGCCGGTGTTCGTGCTCGACGCAGCAACCAGGTGCACGACGTGGCCTCGATGCCCGGCGTGCAGCGCCTGAGTCTGGACCGGTTGCTGCCGCTGGCCGAGGCCTGTGTGCGCGAACGCATTCCGGTGATGGCGCTGTTCCCGGTGATCGACGCGGCGAAGAAGACCGAGGACGGCCGCGAAGCGATGAACCCCGAGGGCCTGGTGCCCACCGTCGTGCGTGAGCTCAAGCGCCGCTTCCCGGAGCTGGGCGTGCTGACCGATGTGGCGCTCGACCCCTTCACCACGCACGGCCAGGACGGCCTGCTGGACGCCACCGGCTACATCCTCAACGACGAGACGGTGGCCGTGCTGACGCAGCAGGCCCTGGTGCAAGCCGAGGCCGGCGTCGACATCGTCGCGCCGAGCGACATGATGGATGGCCGCATCGGCGCGATCCGCGACGCGCTGGAGGCCCGGGGCCTGATCCACACCCGCATCATGGCGTACAGCGCCAAGTATGCGAGCGCCTTCTACGGCCCGTTCCGCGACGCCGTCGGCTCGGCCGGCAACCTGGGCAAGAGCAACAAGAAGGTCTACCAGATGGATCCGGGCAACACCGACGAGGCGCTGCGCGAGGTGGCGATGGACCTCGCCGAAGGCGCCGACATGGTGATGGTCAAGCCCGGGATGCCCTATCTCGACATCGTGCGGCGTGTGAAGGAAGAGTTCCGCGTGCCCACCTTCGCCTACCAGGTGAGCGGCGAGTACGCGATGCTGAAGGCCGCCGCCGCCAACGGCTGGCTCGATGGCGAGGCGGTGATGATGGAGTCGCTGCTGGCCTTCAAGCGGGCCGGTGCCGACGGGGTGCTGAGCTACTTCGCGCTCGACGCCGCGCGGGCCCTGAACGCGCGGTGACGGCGCGATGCGGATCTTCCACGTCGGCACGGACCAGTTCACCGAGCTGAGCGAGCTGCCCGACACGCTGCCGACCGCAGGCTACCTCTGGATCGGCAGCGCTCGGCGGGAGTTCGAGGTCGGCATCCCGATGCTGCAGGGCGCGCTGCAGCGCTGGACCGGCGGCCAGCTGGTCGATCTGCATGTGGCCGACCTGCTCAACAACCAGCTGCCCTCGCACTTCGACTACACGTCGTGGTACGACGTGATGGTGTTCCGCCGCCTCGCGGCGGGCAGCGGCAGCAGCAGCCTGTTCCTCGACGAGCAGCAGGGCACGCTGGCCACCGCCAAGCGCGCGCTGGAGGCGATCGACACCAGCCCAGTCGGCTTCGCAATCTTCGACCGCGTGCTGATCAGCGTTCACCCGACCGACTGCCAGGTGCGCGACTTCTTCGCGAACCGCCTGTCTCTGGCCAGCCAGGGCAGCGACGCCCGCGCGGCCGGCGCGCGCATGCCGGCCAGCCCGGCCGACCTGATGCTGCGCATGGTCAACCACATGGTCGACAGCTACCTCGAGCTTCGACGGTTGCTGACGCGCCAGCTCGGTTACCTGCAGCAGGAGCTGTTCCGTCCGCGCAGTCATTTCAACGACTGGCAGGTGCTGCTCGATTCGCGCAACGCGCTGCATGCGCTGGAAGACATCTGCGAGGATCAGCGCAGCGCCATCTCCGAATGGATCGACGCGCTCGACGAATGGCCCGATGAGACCGAGCCCGCCGCGCAGCGCGAGCGCGAGCTGCTGCGCGTGCGCTCGCGCGACGTGCTCGAGCACATCGAACGCGTGCTGAGCCACGTTCGACGGCTGGAGAGCTCGGCCGAGAGCGCGGTGCAGATGCATTTCTCGGCGCAGAGCAACCGCACCAACGAGATCATGCGCACGCTGACCGTGCTGACGGCCGTGTTCATGCCGCTGAACCTGATCACCGGTTTCTTCGGCATGAACTTCGATTTCCTGCCGCTGGTGCACAGCAGCACCGGCATCTGGGTCACGACGGTGCTGATGGCCGCGCTGGCGGTCACGCTGGTCATCTATTTCCGCCGCAAGCGCTACCTCGAGCGCGGCCGCTGACAAGGACCGCGGCGCGGTCAACCGCTCGCCACGCGTCCGGCCCAGGCTTCGAAGGCCTGCAGCGACAGCGACGGGCTGATCGCCTCGCCCTGCAGCTCATCGCACCGCTCGCGCGCGAGGAAGGCCCGCTGCGCCTCGGTCTCGACGCCTTCGGCGATGACGGTGATGCCGAGGCTGCGGGCCATCTGGATGATGGCCCGCGCGATGGCCACCGAGCCGCGCGCCTCGGGCAGGTCGACAACGAAGGAGCGGTCGATCTTCATCTTGTCGATCGGCAGCGACTTGAGGTGCCCGAGCGAGGAGTAGCCGGTGCCGAAGTCGTCGACCGACAGGCGGATGCCCAGCGCCTTGAGCTGGGCCAGGCGGCCACTGACCTCGGGCAGCTCGTCCATCAGCATGCGCTCGGTCAGCTCCAGCTCGAGCAGGCGGCCGGGCAGCCCGGCGCCCGCCAGCGCCTGCGCGACCGTCGAGACAAAGTCGGGCGCCTGGAACTGCACGGCCGACAGGTTCACGGCCACCGGCACAGCGCACAGGCCGTCGTCATGCCAGCGGCGCGCCGCACGCGCCGCCTCGTGCAGCACCCAGGTGCCGATCGGCAGCATCAGGCGCTGCTGCTCGGCCAGCGGGATGAACTGGTCGGGCAACAGCAGCCCGCGCTCGGGGTGCTGCCAGCGGATCAGCGCCTCGGCGCCGACCAGCACGCCATCGCCGGCCCGCACCTGCGGCTGGAAGTGCAGCACGAACTCGCCACGCTCCAGCGCCTGCGCGAGCTCGCCCTCCAGCACCAGCGCCGCGTAGGCGTTGCTGGCGAGCGTCGGATCGAAGAACTGGTAGGTGGCCCGCCCGCGCGCCTTGGCGCGGTACATCGCGGTGTCGGCATGCTTGATCAGCTCGGCCGGCGTGATGCCGTCGCCGGGGAACATCGCGATGCCGATCGACGGCGTGACCGAGATCGAGCGCCCCGCCTCGGCGTCCAGCGGCACCTCGATCGCCGCAAGCAGCTTGCGGGCGACGTCGGCCACGTCCTCCAGGCGCGGCCCGCCGCCGATCAGCACCATGAACTCGTCACCGCCGAAGCGCGCCACCACATCGCTGGCGCGCAGCACGGCGCCGATCCGTTGGGCCACGGTCTTCAGCAGCTCGTCGCCCGCCAGGTGGCCGAGCGAATCGTTGACGCGCTTGAAGTGGTCAAGGTCGATGAACAGCAGCGCCAGCGCCTCGCGCGACGCGGCGGCCCGTGCCATCAGCTGGTCGATCTCGGCCATGAAGGCCAGGCGGTTCGGCAGCCCGGTCAGTGCGTCGTGGTGCGCAAGGTGATGTATGTGCGCCTGCGCGGCATGGCGGTCGCGGATGTCGCGCACGATGGTCATGCGCAGCCGTTCGTCGCCTCGCATCATGGTGCGGACGATGAACTCCACCGGGATGCGCCGGCCCGACTTGTCGATCAGCGCGCTCTCGTAGGTCGTCTCCTGGCCCGAACTCATCACCGCGGCCACCTTGCTCACCTGGTCGGGTGCGACGAAGTCGAGCGTGCGGCGCCCCATCAGCTCGTCGAGCCCGTAGCCCACCAGCATGCCGATCGGGGCGTTGGCATCGGTGATGACCCCGTCCTTGTGGAAGACGATGCCCTCAGCGCTGGCCTGCATGAACTTGCCCAGCCGTTCCTCCGATTCGCGCACTGCCTGCTCGGCGAGCCGGTGGCGGGAGATGTCCGAGATCAGCACGAAGAAGGCGATCAACCGACCATCGGTGGCGAGCTGCGGCAACAGGTGCACCTCGACCCACTGCGTGCGGCCATCGGCGCGCACCAGCTGCCGCTCGTAGGCCACGGCACGCTGTTCGATCAGCACGGTGTCGAGCTGCGGCCGGATCCGCCGCAGGGCGGCCTCGCCGATCACCTCGGCGATCGGCAGGCCCAGGATGGACTGCTCGTCCCGCCCGAAGGTCAGCGCATACGGCCGGTTCGCGAACAGGCAGCGCTGTTCCCGCGCGTCGTAGCAGGCGATCAGCGCCGGCACGCTGTCGGCAAGCAACCGGAGCTGCTCGGCCTGGACGCTGGCCACCCGCTCGGCCTGCCGCGTTGCCGAGACGTCGTGCAGGACGCAGACCCAGCACCCTCGCGACGGCCGCCATTGCGCGACGCAATCGACCCAGACCTCGCGCTGTATCCCGTCGTGCTCCCCCGGACTGCACAGGTGCAGCGGCAGCGACAGGTGCTCGCCCTGCGCCAACGCGCCGAGCAGCGTGGCACGGTCCGGGTCGGTCAGCAGCTGCTGCCAGCCCGCGCCCCGTGCGGCCTCGGCGCCCAGGCCCATGAGCCGGCAGAAGGCCGCATTGGCATGCGATGCCCGACCGTCGCGCGCGAGCAGCAGCACCGCGCTCGGCAGATCGTCCCAGGAGCACGGGTCCTCGGTGAGCCTTGGCACAACGGCGCCCATGGCCGAGGGTAGGCGCGCCGGAGCAGCCGGTCGATTCGGCCGAACCCTGCGGCAGCCTGTGCCGGCGTCAGGTGCGCGCGTTGCGCATCACCTCGCGCGCAAGACAGAGGTCGTCCCAGGCCTTCGCCTTGTCGGCCGGGTTGCGCAGCAGGTAGGCGGGGTGATAGGTCACGATGGCGGGCACCCCCTGGTACTGGTGGATCCGGCCCCGCAGGCGGCCGATCGGTTCACCGGTCTGCAGCAGCGATTGCACCGCGAAGCGGCCCATCGCGAGAATCAGCCGCGGCTGCAGCAGCGCCACCTGGCGGGCCAGGTAGGGCTCGCACTGCGCCACTTCCTCGGGCTGCGGATTGCGGTTCATCGGCGGCCTGCACTTCAGCACGTTGGCGATGTAGACCTGCTGCGCCGGCTGCAGTCCCTCGCCTTCGGCCCGGCGCGTCAGGCCCAGGGCCTGCAGCATGTGGTCGAGCAACTGCCCGGCCTTGCCGACGAAGGGCTCGCCCAGGCGGTCTTCCTGTTCGCCCGGCGCCTCGCCGACGACCATCCAGTGCGCCTGCGTGTGCCCGACGCCGAACACCGTGTTCGTGCGACCGCGGCACAGCCCGCAGGCGGTGCAACCGGCGACGGCGGCACGCAGGGTCGGCCAGTCCATCGCCTCGACATCTTCGGGGCGGGCACCGCGTGCGACGGCGACCCGCGGTACCACCGGGGCGGGCGAGGCGGCGGCGACCGGGCTGACCGCTGCCTCGACCTTCGCATCGATCACGGGCGAAGCCGCAGCCGCAGGCGCTTGCCACACACGGATGCCCATCTCCGCCAGCATTGCGGCCTGTCGTTCATCCCAGACCATGCACCGCCTCTGGAATCTGCAGGCTCATCACCACCGCGTCCTCGCGCGCCCGCCCGCGGGCCGGGTAGTAGCCACGGCGCAGGCCGACATTGCGGAAGCCGTAGCGCTCGTACAGGCCGCGTGCGTTCAGGTTGGAAATGCGCACCTCGAGCCAGAGCTGCGAGGCGCGGTGCGCCCGGGCGATCGAGCGCAGGGCATCGAGCATGTAGCGCGCATGGCCACGCCGCTGGAGGGCCGGCGCGACGCTGAGGTTGAGCAGGTGCACTTCGTCGACGCCGAACATCGCGACGAAGTAGCCGACCACGCCGTCCTGCGGCGTGCGCAGCACCTCGGCCGGGTAGCCGGCCCGCAGCGAATCGAGGAAGTTGCCGCGCGTCCAGGGAAAGTCGTAGATCGCCTGCTCGATCACCATCACCTCGTCGAAGTCGTTCTCCGTCAGCATGCTCAGGCTGCGCGGCGGCGGCTGCAGCACGGCGTTCACGACGGCACCCCGCTGCCCGCCGCCTGCACGTCGCGCTGCGCCATCCGCTCGGCAGTGGTCTGCGCCACCCGGTCGCGCACGTAGAGCGGCAATGCGCCATCAGCGTCGACCTGTTCGCCGCGCGCCCACGCCACACGGGCCAGTACCAGCAGGGCCGCCGCCCGCGGGGCGCTGTCGGGCCAGCAGGCACCGCGCAGGCCCGACCAGGCCTCGGCATGCGCAATCAGCGAGCTGCCGGCGACCTGCACCTGCGGCGTCTCGCCGGCAATGCGTGCGGCCAGCGCGGCCGGCGCATGCAGGGCCGGGGCTTCGAGCACAGTCCAGCCCGTTGCGCTGCGGCGGTAGCGCGCAGCATAGGCCTCGCCCATGCGGGCGTCGACCGCCACCCACAGATCGTCGGCGGCGCCCTGATGGTGGGCGTCTTCGGCCACCGCCATCAAGGTATCGAGCATCAACACCGGTCGGTCCGCGCCGAAGGCCAGTCCCTGTGTCACCGCGCAGGCCGCGCGCACGCCAGTGAAGGCGCCCGGACCGCGTCCGCAGCCGATGGCGTCGAGTTCGCGCAGGCCCAGTCCGGCATCGGCCAGCAGCGCCATCAGGGCCGGCAGCAGGCTGGCCGAGGCGAGCGCGCCGCCGGGCAGCGCGCGCACCCAGGTCTGCTCGCCCCGGCACAGGCCGAGGTGCATCGTTTCGGTGGCGGTATCGAGCACCAGCAGGCGCGGCGTCATGAGCGGGCTCCGCGGGAACGATCGAAAGGAGAGGGCACCGACGGGCCGACGCGCGGCGCGGCCGCGTTGACCTCGTCGACTCCGGTGGTCCGCGGACCAGGCTGCGGGCCGACTCGGGAGTCCATGCCTCAGTGTAGCGGCGGCCTCGGGCCCGGCCACGTCGCCGGCAAGCCGCCCGCTACCATCGCAGCATGATCCGAAGCCCGAATCTCCTGTGGCGCTGCGTCGTGGGGGTGTCGGCCCTGGTCGGCGGCACGGCGATGGCAGCGCCGAACGCCCTGCCCCCGGACGACCTGCCGGCCGCCGTGCAGACCGCGCTGAAGCGAGCGCAGTTGCCCGCCGATGCGCTGGTCGCGTACATCATCGAGCTCGGGCCGCCAGGCCCGCCCAGCGGGCTGCCGCGACTGACGCACCGCGCCCAACAGCCGGTCAACCCGGCCTCGCTGATGAAGCTTTACACGACCGGCGTGGCGCTGGAGCTGCTGGGGCCGGCGTGGACCTGGCCCACGCCGGTGCTGACCACCGGACAGGTGGTGGACGGCGTGCTGCAGGGCGACCTGATCCTCCAGGGCCGCGGGGACCCGACGCTGGTGATCGAACGGCTGTGGCTGCTGCTGCGCGAAGTGCGGCAACGCGGCATCCACGAGATCCTCGGCGACATCGTGCTCGACGGAAGTGCCTTCATGTTGAACGGCGCCGACGCCGGCGATCCGGCCGACTTCGACGGCGAACGTTTCCGGCCCTACAACGTGCGGCCCGATGCGCTGCTGCTGAACCACAAGTCGGTCACGCTGCGCTTCGTTCCCGAGCCGTCGCGCGGCGTGGCCCGCGTCAGCACCGACGTCAACCTGGCCGGCGTGCAGATCGACAGCGCGGTGCCCATGGTGTCCGGCCCCTGCGGCGACTGGCGCGGCAGCCTGAAGCCGGCCTTCGACGACCCGGGACGCATCCGGTTGACCGGCCTCTACCCTGTGAGCTGCGGCGAGAAGACCTGGCCTGTCGCCTACGCCGAGCCGGGCAGCTACAACGTGCGGCTGATCGCCGAAGCCTGGCATGAGGTCGGCGGGCAGCTGGCCGGCAGCGTGCGCAACGGCCCCGCGCCCGTCGCGGCACAGCCGCTGTTCGAGGCCACGTCACCGCCGCTGGCGGCGGTGGTGCGAGACATCAACAAGTTCAGCAACAACGTGATGGCGCAGCAGCTGTTCCTGAGCCTCGGACTGATCCCCGCCGGCACGCTGCCGCTGCCGGCTTCGACGACCACGGTCGCGACGGGGGAGGTGTCGACGCCACAAACGCCCGCAGGCAACACGGCCGATGCCGCGCGCGAGATGGTGCGCGCTCAGGTGCGCAGCCGTGCCGGCTGCACAGACGGCGAGTTCTCGATCGACAACGGCTCGGGCCTGTCGCGCCAGTCCCGCAGCAGCGCCCGTTGCCTGGGCGCCTGGCTGCAGGCGCTGTGGGCCAGCCCGGTGATGCCCGAGCTGATGAGTTCGCTGCCGCTGACCGGGATCGACGGCACGGCGCGCCGGCCGGGCCGCAACTGGGGCGCCGCGCTCGGCCGCGCCCACCTGAAGACCGGTTCGCTGCGCGATGCGATGGGCCTGGCCGGCTACGTGCTCGGGCAGTCGGGGCGGCGCTACGCCTTCGTCGCCATCGTCAACCATCCCAGCGCCGGCGCGGCGCGGCCGGTGCTCGACGCGCTGGTGCAATGGGCGGCCGAGGACAACGGGCGCTGAGCGCCACCCCGGCGCGGCCGTGGCGGCGCTCAGCGCCAGCCGACGGCGCTCATGCGGTCGAGCACGTAGTTCGCGAGGAGCTGGTGGCCGTAGGGCGTGGGGTGCACGCCGTCGGCGAACTGGTAGTGCGACACGTCGCCGGCGATCAAGGTCGTCTCGCTGCAGCCCAGCGAACCGAGCACGAAGCCGTTGAGCGCCGTCGCCGCCAGATCGCAGGCCGGTGTCGTGACGTTGGTGACGCCGAAGGTGCCCGGGTTGGCGACCTGCTCGCGACCCCGTGAGTAGGCGTCGACCAGCAGCACGCCCGACGCGTCGTTCAGGCCGTTGGCGAGCGACACGTTGAAGGCGATCGACATCTGCGCAATCAATCCCTGGGTCGGGGCGGCCAGCGAGTACGCGAACGGCGTCTGGCTCACGTCGGGCAGGTTGACGACCACCACGTGGCGCGCGCCGTTGCCGACCAGCTGCGACCGCACGTAAGCCGCCAGTTCGCCGCCGGCCGTGGCCATCGCGACCACGGCATCGGTCGGCGTGATCTGCGCCGCACCGACCGCCGCGAGGTTCATGAACACGTCATTGCCGCCGGCCAGCACCAAGACCAGTTCGCCGCCGCTGAAGCGCCCTCCGACCTTGGCGAGGTGGCGCGCCACCTGGGTGGCCACCGGCACGGTGAGCTGCCCGTACTGCCCGTCCGGGCTGCCGAGCAGCAGCAAGGCCTTGTTGTTCGGTCCGATCGGGTTGGTGACCCGCGCACCGCCCTGCGCATAACCGAAGCAGGCGTCCTGGAAGCTGCTGGCCTGGGCCAGACTGGCGACCGCGCCCGATGACTCCAGACCGATCTCCGCCGCGCAGGGTGGCGTCAGGCCGCGGTCCTTGGCGACCAGCTCCACCCAGATATCCCCATCGTTGACGGTGAACTTGCCGCCACCGAGCGCCGCCATGCCGGCGGTGCGGTAGGTGCCGACATCGCTGAGGCTGTCGCCGAACGTGACCACGCTCGAATAACTCGGTGCATCGTCGCCGCCGCCGCCGCATGCCACGAGCAGCAGCGGCAGCAGCCAGGCTCCCGCACGGATTCGCAAGCTTCTCATCACAGCCTCCCCGCGGACGCCGTGCGCCCGTTCGCCAGAAATAGAACGACCGTTCTATTTGACGGCAGACTGTAAGTGCAGGCGATGTCGGGCCCCAGCGGAGAAACCCGGCCGTGGCAGGCGACCGGGCCCCACCGGCCTCGGGATGGACGGATCAGAACGGGTTGTTCACCGCCCGATCGATCGCGAGGCTGCCAATGATGGACTGGCCGTTGGCGCCCAGGTGGCGATCGTCGGCCCACAGGTAATTGGATACCGTGGCGCCGGTCACCAGCGTGCCGGGCACGGACGGCACGGTGGTCGTGCCGGCCGTGGGTGCGGTGCAGGAGATCGCCGTCGGCGTGCTGCAGGCCGCGGCCGAGACGCTGACGTAGCCGTAGTTGCTGGGGTTGTTGACCAGCAGGTTGATCTGCGCGTCGGCCTGCACGAGACCGATCAACCGACCGTCGTTGAGCAGCGTGGCGCGCATGCCGGCGTTGAAGCGCTTGGTCATGTCGGTCAGCAGCGTGGAACGCTCGCCGCTGATGAGGTCCTGGGCCACGCCGAAGGGAGTGCTGCCCTGGAACGGCAGTGTCGTCACCAGCACCCGGGCCCCCTCCTGAGCCAGCGCATTGATGTTGCGCCCCAGGGTTTCGCCCGCGGCCTCGGCGAGCGCGATCACTTCCGCGCCGGTCTTGGTCGGGTACTGCGCGTAGGCGTCGAGGATGTCCTGCTGGCCGATCATCACCGTCGCCAGATCGGTGGACCGGAAGCCTCCCGCATCGGCGCGGGCCAGCGCCACCTGCGCTGACAGATCGGCCACTGCCGCACCGACCTGCGCGTAGATCTTGCCCCGCGGCGTCGTCTCCGTGAAGGTATTGCATTCGGCAAAGCCGATGCCGTAATGGAAGCCCAGGGCCTGCACCCAGATCGGGTAGCTGTTGCAGTCGAGCGCGCCGGTGGCCGCCCCGGTCGAGTCCACGGCCTGGGCATTCACCGAGAACTTCGCCCCGGCCGCTGCGGTGACCGTGCCGCCATTGACGTCGGTCAGGTTGCCGCCGGCGACGACGCTGGATGAATCCCCGAACACGATCAGACGCTGCGGCGAGAAGTTGCTGACGCGATCACCCCCGCCGCACGCGGACAGCACGGCGCCCAGGCCGACCAGCATCGACACCCGCAGCGCGCGCGACAGTCCGCGTACGCAAGCTTTCCCAACAGTCATGCTCACTCCAACTCCACAGGCCAGGGGGTGAGGGTCGGCGCGCTCAGGGCGCGGCCGCGCGTTGCAGGCGGTCCCGGACGCCTCCCAGGCGGGACCGGCGGGCGGCTCTTCGACCCAGATCAACTGCACGCCCTCGTCGTCGAGTTCGCGCAGCACGGAAAACAACTCGTGCGCCGCCGCTGCCGGATCGTCCGGCATCCGCCGCGCCGTGAGGCGCGATGGCGGTGACACGCTGCGCGAATATACCGCCAGCCTGCTGCCACCCCGCTTCGGCAGGGCATCGGTCGGCAGCACCTCGAGCGCCGTGCGCAGCGCGGTGGCCGGCATCAGGCGCAGCGTAGCGCGCGGGGCGTAGTGCGAGGCCAGCGTGCCGGGCGCGCGCGGCGCGCTGCCGGCCAGCGCGTCGGCGGCATCGAGCAATCGCTCGCCGGCTGCCGCCTCGATGCGCTCGCGCGGCAGCACGCCGGGG
Organism: Methylibium sp. T29-B; assembly: GCF_000576225.1. Taxonomy (NCBI): domain Bacteria; kingdom Pseudomonadati; phylum Pseudomonadota; class Betaproteobacteria; order Burkholderiales; family Sphaerotilaceae; genus Methylibium; species Methylibium sp. T29-B. The sequence goes on from NZ_AZSN01000012.1 coordinate 19,561, forward strand.
CGCAGCAGCACCGGATGGTCGCGCGTGCAGTCGACGATGGTGGACTCGATGCCGACCTCGCAATCGCCACCGTCGAGCACCACGAGCGCCGCATCGAACTCGCCCTCGACGTGCGCCGCGCGCGTGGGGCTGACGCGGCCATAGCGGTTGGCGCTGGGGCCGGCGACGCCCGGCACGCCGAGCGCTGCAGCCGAGCGCAGCAGCGCCTGGGCCACCGGATGCGCGGGGCAGCGCAGGCCGATGCTGGGCTGCCCACCAGAAGCGGCAGCAGCCACGCCGGCGCGGCGCGACACGATCACGGTCAGCGGCCCGGGCCAGAAGGCGGCGATCAGCCGCTGCGCCAGCGGCGGCAGTTCGGCCGCAAAGGCCTGCGCTCCGGCGGCATCGGCCACGTGCACGATCAGCGGATGGTCGGCCGGCCGGCCCTTGGCGGCGAAGATCTTCGCGACGGCCGCATCGTCGTCGGCTCGCGCGCCGAGGCCGTAGACCGTTTCGGTGGGAAAGGCGACGAGTTGTCCGGCCGCGAGCAGCCGGGCGGCTTCGGCGACCGCCTCGGGGGCATGACCGTCGAGCCGCGGCATGTTCTTCAGAACGCCGGCAGGCCGAGCCGCTCCGCCGCCCGCAGCGCGGTCGCGCGCGCCGCCTCGGGCGTGTCGGCAGTCAGCGTCAGGTGACCCATCTTGCGACCGCGCTGGGCGCTGCTCTTGCCGTACAGGTGCAGGTGCGCGCCCGGCAGCGCCAGCACGGCGGCCCAGTCGGGCGTGCGCTCGCGGCCGTCGGCATCGAACCACAGGTCGCCGAGCAGGTTGAGCATGACCGCCGGCGAATGCAGGCGCGGCGCGACCAGCGGCAGCCCGGTCATGCAGCGCACCTGCAGTTCGAACTGCGACACGTCGCAGGCATCGATGCTGTAGTGGCCTGAGTTGTGCGGCCGCGGCGCCATCTCATTGACCACCAGCGTGCCGTCATGGAGCACGAAGAACTCGACGCACAACACACCGACGTAGCCCAGACCTTCGGCGATGCGGCCGGCCGCATCGCGCGCCGCTGCGGACAGCGCCGCGGGGACATTCGGCGCCGGGACTTGCGTCACCGCCAGGATGCCGTCGCGGTGCAAGTTCTGCTGCACCGGCAAGGAGACCAGCTCGCCGTCGGCATTGCGGGCCAGGATCACGCTGATCTCGAAGGCCAGCGGCAGCAGCCTCTCGAGCACGCAGGGCGCGCGCTTGAGTTCGTCCCAGGCGAGTGCGAGCTCGGCGCGGGTCGCCACGCGGCGCTGGCCCTTGCCGTCATAGCCCAGGCGAGCGGTCTTCAGGATGCCCGGCAACAACACCGCATCGACCCCGACCAGCTGCTCGGGCGTCTCGATGAGCGCATGCGGCGCACATGGCACGCCGCACTGCTCGAAATGCCGCTTCTCGCGCGCGCGGTCCTGGCACACCGCCACCGCCTCGGCGCCCGGCGCCGCCGGCAGGTGCGCCCCCAGCGTGTAGAGCGCGCCGGCCGGCACGTTCTCGAACTCGGTGGTGATCGCGGCGCAGCGCTGCAGCATCTGCGCCAGGCCCTGCTCGTCGAGGTAGTCGGTCTGCACATGCACGTGCGACACGAGGCCGGCCGGGCTCGCCACGTCCGGGTCGAGCACGGCGGTGAAGTAACCCAGGCGCTGCGCGGCGTGCACGAACATGCGGCCCAGTTGGCCGCCGCCCATCACGCCGAGTGTGCTGGCCTGGGCACCGGCGGCGACGGCCGCGGGCAGAAGGGTCTTGTGGTGGCTCGACATCGGCGGAGCTTTCAGCGGGACCGACCGTCGCGGGCCGGCCAAGACGTCAGGAGGGTGAGTGCTTCGACAAGGCGGCGCTTTGCGCACGCGCTGCCTCGGTCTGGCGGGCGCGCCAGGCATCGAGCTGTTCGCGCAGGCTCGGATCATCGTGCGCCAGCAGGGCCACCGCGAACAGCGCCGCGTTGGCCGCGCCGGCCACGCCGATCGCGAAGGTGGCGACCGGCACGCCCTTGGGCATCTGGACGATCGAATGCAGCGAATCGACGCCCTGCAGGTGCTTGCTGGGCACCGGCACGCCGAGCACCGGCACTGGCGTCTTGGCCGCCAGCATGCCGGGCAGGTGGGCCGCACCGCCGGCGCCGGCGATGATGGCGCGCAACCCGCGACCGCGCGCCGCCTCGGCGTACGCGAACATCTCGTCGGGCATGCGGTGCGCCGAGACGACCTGCGCTTCGAAGGGCACGCCGAACTCGGTCAGAATATCGGCCGCATGGTGCATGACGTCCCAGTCGCTGCTGGAGCCCATCACCACGCCGATCAGGGGAATCGCTGCGTTCACAGCCGCTCCGGTTCCGGAAAACCCCAAATTGTAGGCGGCGCTTGGCTTTGCGGCCGGCGACCCCAACTGACTCAGATGATCGACATCACCCTCCAGAACTTCGAAGCCGAGCTGATCCAAGCGTCGATGCAGACCCCCGTGCTGCTCGACATCTGGGCGCCGTGGTGCGGACCGTGCAAGTCGCTCGGCCCGGTGCTGGAGAAGCTGGAAGCGGATTACGCGGGTCGCTTCGCGCTGGCCAAGCTCAACAGCGACGACCAGCCCGACATCGCAGGCCAGTTGAGCCAGGCTTTCGGCGTGCGCTCGATCCCGTTCTGCGTGATGTTCGTCGGCGGCCAGCCGGTCGACGGCTTCGTGGGCGCGCTGCCGGAGGCGCAGATCCGCAGTTTCCTCGACAAGCATGTGCCGAGCGAAGACGCACTGGCGGCGGAAGAGGAGGCCCTGGAGGCCGAGCAACTGGCCGCCGAGGGCGACAACGATGCCGCGCTCGCCAAGCTGTCCGACGCCCTGGCGATCGCGCCGGGCGACGACGCGATCCGCGCTGACTACGTGAAACGCCTGCTGGAGGCCGGCCGCACCGCCGACGCGCGCCGCGTGTACGAGCCGCTGGCGCCGAAGGCGATCGTCGACGCACGCGCCAGCGCGCTGGGCCTGTGGCTCGACGCCTGCGAGGCAGCCGAGCGGGCCCGTCGCCGGAGGCGCTGGCCGCGGCGATCGGTGCCGACAGGCGCGACTTCGCGGCGCGCTTCGAGCTGGCGCAGACGCTGCTCGCCGCCCAGCGGCCGACCGAAGCGATGGACGAACTGCTCGAGATCCTGATGCGCGACAAGGCCTGGTCCGACGAGCGTGCGCGCAAGCTCTATGTCGCCATCCTCGAGCTGCTGAGCAAGCCTCCGCCGAAGGTCGCCTCACCCGCCGAGGCCAAGGGGACACTGGAGATCGCCGGCAAGGCCGCCGCCGTGGCCAGCGACCCGGTGGTCGACGGCTACCGCCGCAAGCTCAGCATGGTGCTGTTCTGATTTTTACCTGACCCCGCCGCCGGGCGGCCGCTGCCCTCAGCCGGGGCTTGCGGACGTGCCGAAGGTGGCGTCCAGCACGGTGACGATGCGCGCCTTCTCGGCGACATGGCGCTGCCAGTGCTCCTGGGCCAGGCGGCCGTGCCGCTCAGCGGCCTCGGGCTCGCCCAGCAGTTCGTGGACCTGCGCCAGCCGCCCGTGCGTCAATGCCACGTCGTCCAGATCGCACTCCGGCCGAAGCGCGGCCACCGCCGCCTTGGCCTGCTCGCGCGCGTGCGCGGGCTGCGCCAGCTTGGCACGGCACCAGGCGACATCCGCGCGCAGGCTGCACTCCAGGCGGCCCAGGCCGGTGGCCAGCGCATCGCCGAAATGCGCCTCGAACAGCACCAGTGCCTCGGCATAGCGCGACTGCGTCACCAGCGTCTGGGCGCGCAGGATCGGCCGCAACACGGCCAGCGCGGTGCCGCCCATGCGATCGTCGAAGTGACTGGAGGATTCGGCCGCCGTCAGCGCTTGCAGCGCCACGTCGCTCTGCTTCGCGTCGTCGGCGAACACGGCGGCCATGCGAGCCTGGTCGCTGCGCAGGGCGGCCATGTTGTGCATCAGCGCGCTGATGGTCGCCGCGTCGCCTTCCGCGCTGGCGTGCTGGCGCGCCTTCGCGTACCAGCCCTGCGCCCTGTCGATGCGGCCACCGTAGTGATAGGCCATCGCGACCACCAGGCAGGCCCGCGAGCGGGCCGAGTGATGGTCGGGCGCGGCGAGTCGCAGCGCCTGCGAAGCGTTGCGGGCGATGCCGTCGATGTCGGAGTGCACGTAATCGAGATGCGCCATCCAGGCCAGACTCACGGCCTGCAGCGGCATGCGGTTGGCCGACAGGCTCAGTGCCCGCGCCTGCTGCAGCTTGACGCGCGCCTGACCGCTCAGGTCGCTGAAGTAATCGACCATCGCATCGGCCAGACAGAGGGCGGCCGCGGTGGCCGCATCGGGCCGCGACTGGTGCCGCCGTTGCAACGTCGTCAAGGCACTGCGCGCCTCGTCGACGCGGCCTTCGCGCGCCAGCAATCCGACCCGCTCGGCACGCAGCACATCGGCTTCGACCGGATTCGCCGTCTGCGCGATCGCAGCGTCTAGTTGGGCTAGCAAGCGCGAGTTCATGCAGGGCCGGCTCGGAGCCAAGTGCCGTTCAGGCCGTTAGGCGTTCGAGGGCTTCGCGGTACTTTGCTGCCGTCCGCGCCACCACGTCGGCCGGCAACGCCGGGGCCGGCGCCTGCTTGTTCCACGGTCGGCCGTCGACCACGGCCTGTTCAAGCCAGTCACGCACGAACTGTTTGTCGTAGCTCGGCGGGTTGATGCCCTCGGCATAGCCTTCCACCGGCCAGAAGCGCGAGGAATCGGGCGTCAGTACCTCGTCCATCAGCGTCAGGGTGCCGGCTTCGTCGAGGCCGAACTCGAACTTCGTGTCGGCGATGATGATGCCCTTGCCGAGGGCGAAGGCCGCCGCCGTCTCGTAGAGCGCGATCGCCACGCGCCGCACCTGCTCGGCCAGCGGGGCACCGATGATCTCGACCATGCGCTCGAACGGGATGTTCTCGTCGTGCTCACCCATCTCGGCCTTGGTGGCCGGGGTGAAGATGGGCGACGGCAGCTTGCTGGCGTTCTTCAGGCCGGGTGGCAGCTTCACGCCGCAGACCTGGCCGTTGTGCTGGTATTCCTTCCAGCCCGAGCCCGCCAGGTAGCCGCGCACCACGGCTTCCACCGGCAGCGGCTTCAGGCGCTTGACGAGCATCGAGCGGCCCGTGACCTGGGACCGCTCCGCCGCGCTGACCACACTTTCCGGAGCGTCCCCGGTCAGATGGTTGGGCACGATGTGGCCGAGCCGCGCGAACCAGAACAGCGCCATGCGCGTGAGCAACTCGCCCTTGCCCGGAATGGGCTCGCCCATCACCACGTCGAAGGCGCTGAGCCGGTCGCTCGCGACCATCAGCAGGCGGTCGCTGCCGACCGCATAGTTGTCGCGCACCTTGCCGCGCGCCAGCAGAGGCAGCGATTGCAGACGGCTTTCGAGCAGCGGAGTGGTGGCGGACATTGGAGGCGGGGCGCGGTGACGAGGAGACTGTGAAGACTTACTGAACGACCTGGGCGAGTTCTCCCTTGGCGTACTTGGCAGCCACCACGGAGAGCGTCTCGCCCTTGATCTTGGGTGCCTGACCCTCACAGCCGAACTCAACGTAGCGCTGCTTGCAGATGGACTTGGCCGCGGCCGTTGCCGGCTTCAGGTACTCGCGCGGATCGAACTTGCCGGGGTTCTCGACGAAGAACTTGCGGATCGCCGCAGTCATCGCAAGACGGATGTCGGTGTCGATGTTGATCTTGCGTACGCCGAACTTGATGCTTCCTGGATCTCCGACACTGGCACGCCGTAGGTTTCCTTCATGTCGCCGCCGTACTTTCGGATCTCGGCCAGCAGATCCTGCGGCACGCTGGAGCTGCCGTGCATCACCAGGTGAGTGTTGGGGATCCGCGCATTGATCTCCTTGATGCGCTTGATCGCCAGGATGTCGCCGGTGGGCTTGCGCGTGAACTTGTAGGCGCCGTGGCTGGTGCCAATGGCAATGGCCAGCGCGTCGAGCTGGGTGCGCTTGACGAAGTCGGCCGCCTCTTCAGGGTCGGTGAGCAACTGCTCCACGGTCATCGTGGCGTCGGTGCCGTGACCGTCTTCCTTGTCACCCTTCATCGTCTCGAGCGAGCCGAGGCAACCGAGTTCGCCTTCGACCGTCACGCCGAGCTTGTGCGCCATGTCGACAACCTTGCGGGTCACCTCGACGTTGTAGTCGTAGCTGGCGATCGTCTTGCCGTCGGCCTGCAGCGAGCCGTCCATCATCACCGAGCTGAAGCCCAGGTCGATGGCGCCCTGGCACACGTCGGGGCTCTGGCCGTGGTCCTGGTGCATGACCAGCGGGATGTGCGGCCAGGTCTCGATCGCCGCCTGGATCAGGTGCTTGATGAAGTTCTCGCCGGCGTACTTGCGCGCACCGGCGCTGGCCTGCAGGATCACCGGCGCGCCGACTTCGTGGGCGGCACTCATCACGGCCTGCACCTGTTCGAGGTTGTTGACGTTGAAGGCCGGGATGCCATAGCCCTGCTCGGCGGCATGATCGAGCAGCTGGCGCATGGAAACGAGGGGCATGGGGATCTCCGAAAGTCGACAGCGAAAGGAGCGGCAGGCCGGACGGCGAGCCCGCGAAACCCTGATTTTAGGCGTCCGATCGGCGCCGGAGACCGTCCGTGACCCCCTTGCTCAGGCGACTCGGCAAACCTTGAGCATGTTGGTACCGCCCGGGTAGCCCATCGGCTCGCCGCACGTGATGGCGTAGGTGTCTCCCGGCTTGAGCACGCCACCGTCCACCAGCAGCGCCTCCGCCTTCGCGAGGGCCTCGTCGCGGTCGGTGTACGACGGCATCAGCAGCGGACGCACGTTGCGATACAGCGTCATCTTGCGCTGGCTGGTCTGCTGCGAAGTCAGCGCGAAGATCGGCACGTGGATCTTGTGGCGGCTCATCCACAGCGCCGTCGAGCCCGATTCCGTCAGCGCGACGATCGCCTTGCAGCCCAGGTGGTGGGCGGTAAACAGCGCACCCATCGCGATGCTCTGGTCGATGCGGCCGAAGCGCTTGTTGGTGAAGTCGGCGTCCAGCGCCACGTCCTCGGCCCGTTCGGCTGCCAGTGCGATGGCGGCCATCTGTTCGATGGTCTCGACCGGGTACTTGCCGGCCGCTGTCTCGGCGCTGAGCATCACCGCATCGGTGCCGTCGAGCACGGCATTCGCGACGTCGCTCACCTCGGCGCGCGTCGGCACCGGGTTGACGATCATCGACTCCATCATCTGGGTCGCGGTGATCACCACCTTGTCGAGCTCCCGGGCGAGCTTGATCATCTTCTTCTGCAACGCCGGCACCGCGGCGTTGCCGACCTCGACCGCGAGGTCACCGCGCGCCACCATGATGCCGTCGCTGGCCTTGAGGATCTGCTCAAGCACGGGGATGGCCTCGCTGCGCTCGATCTTCGCGATCAGCGCCGGCTTGTGACGCCACGGCTCACCGGCCACGTTGGCCAGCTGCCGGGCCATCTCCATGTCGGTCGCGCTCTTGGGGAAGCTGACCGCGAGGTACTCGCACTGGAAGCTCATCGCGGTCTTGATGTCCTCCATGTCCTTCGCGGTCAGCGCCGGCGCCGTGAGGCCGCCGCCCTGCTTGTTGATGCCCTTGTTGTTGGACAGCTCGCCGCCGATCTTCACGACGGTGTGCACCGCCTCGCCGATCACCTTGTCGACGGTCAGCACGATCAGTCCGTCGTTGAGCAGCAGCGTGTCGCCCGGCTTCACGTCGCGCGGCAGCGACTTGTAGTCCAGGCCGACCGCCTGCAGGTCGCCCGGCTCGCTGCGGGCGGCGTCCAGTACGAACGCCGCGCCAGGCTCCAGCATCACCTTGCCCTGCGCGAACTTGCCGACACGGATCTTCGGCCCTTGCAGATCGGCCATGATCGCGACCTCCTTGCCGGCGCGCTGCGCCACCTCGCGCACCAGGGCGGCACGTGCGATGTGGTCCTGCGCGCTGCCGTGCGAGAAGTTCAGCCGGACGACGTCGACGCCGGCGGTGATCATGCGTTCAAGCACGTCGGGCGTGGACGAGGCGGGGCCGAGGGTGGCGACGATCTTGGTGGCGCGGTGCATGGTCATGTGAAGAAGATTCCGATGAAGCGAGGGGCGCCGCAGCGCCCCGTGTCGTCATGCCGCTCAGCCGGCGGCCCGCTGCTCGAGGATCTCGAAGGCCGGCAGGGTCTTGCCCTCCAGCACCTCGAGGAAGGCGCCGCCACCGGTGGAGATGTAGCCGATGTCCTTCTCGATGCCGTACTTTGCGATCGCCGCCAGTGTGTCGCCGCCGCCGGCGATGCTGAAAGCCGGCGAATGGGCGATGGCCGCAGCCAGCGTGCGCGTTCCGCCGGCGAACTGGTCGTATTCGAACACGCCCATCGGCCCGTTCCAGACCACCGTGCCGGCGCGCGCGATGATGCCGGCCAGCTCGGCCGCGGTGCGCGGGCCGATGTCGAGGATCAGGTCATCGGGCCGCACCTCGGTGGCGGTCACCTTGTTGGCGCGTGCGATGGCAGAGAACTCGTCGGCCACGACCACGTCGATCGGGATCGGCACCGCGGCGCCACGCGCTTCATCATGTCGATGATGGCGCGCGCCTCATCCACCAGATCGGGCTCGGCCAGCGACTTGCCGATGGACAGACCGACCGCCAGCATGAACGTGTTGGCGATGCCGCCGCCGACGATCAGCTGGTCGACGTTGGCCGCCAGCGACTTCAGGATCGACAGCTTGGTGCTGACCTTGGAGCCCGCCACGATGGCCACCAGCGGGCGCTTCGGGCTCTTCAGGGCCTTGGTGATGGCGTCGATCTCGGCCGCCAGCAGCGGGCCGGCACAGGCCACCTTGGCGAACTGCGCAATGCCATAGGTCGAGGCCTCGGCGCGGTGCGCGGTGCCGAAGGCGTCGTGCACGAAGATGTCGCAGAGCGCGGCCATCTTCCGGGCCAGCGTTTCGTCGTTCTTCTTCTCGCCCTTGTTGACGCGGCAGTTCTCGAGCAGCACCAGTTCACCCGGCGCGACTTCGACACCGCCGGTCCAGTCCTGCAGCAGCGGCACCTTGCGGCCCAGCAACTCGGCCAGACGGCGCGCGACCGGCGCCAGGGAGTCCTCGGCCTTGAACTCGCCCTCGGTCGGACGGCCCAGGTGCGAGGTCACCATCACGGCCGCACCGGCCGCCAGCGCCATCTCGATGCAGGGGATCGAGGCGCGGATGCGGGTGTCCTCGGTGATGCGCCCGGCGTCGTCCTGCGGCACGTTCAGATCGGCCCGGATGAAGACACGTTGGCCGGCGACGCGACCTTGCTGGATGAGATCGGAGAACCGCAGAACCTTCAAAGACTGACTCCTCGGATGGTGGGGAAAACGAAGGGAATGGCGAGTGGCGCGCGTTCCGGCCGCCGTGGACTACCAGCCCAGCACCAAGCGCAGGGGCAGCAGCACGGCCATGCCGGTGATGATGGTGCCCAGAATGCCGCGGCGCCAGAAGAAGTAGGCCGTCGCAGCCGCGGCCGCATAGACCCTGGCGTCATGCCAGGGCTCGGCGATCAGTTGTCCCTGGCTCATGGCGATCTCCGGCACCACGACCGCGGCCAGCGCGGCGAGCGGCGCGTAGCGCAGGCCGCGCTTTACCCAGTCGGGCAGCGCCAGCTCGCGGTCGGACAGGAAGAAGAACGAGCGGGTGACCACGGTGATGACCGTGAGCCCGGCAATCGTGAGCAGGAACTCACCCGTGCTCAAGCGACGCACTCCTTGTCGCGCGCGTGGGCGTCGAGACGGCGCGCGCCGGTGCGATCCAGCCAGGCACGAAGCCGACGGCCGGCGTCGTCACCGCCATCGATCATCAGCCCGATGCACACGGCCGCGGCGATCGCCACGACGATGTAGAGCTTGAACGGCAGCGCGAAGGCCGCGACAGCTGCGGCCCCGGCCACGACCGCCGCCAGCAGCGTGGCACGGTCCGACACCAGCGAATAGGTCAGGCCGAGCAGGGCCAGCGTACCGGCGAAGCCAAGCCCCCAGTGGGTAGGCACCACGTCCGCCAGCAGAATGCCGATCACCGAGGAATCTGCCAGGCGAGGTAGTTCGCGCTGACAGATCCCCAGAAGTACTCGATCTGCCCCTCCGGCACATCGCCGTCCGTCGGAGGCACCGCATAGCGCCGCATGAACAGCACATAGTTGAGGTCACCCGAGAAGTAGCCCAGCATCAGGCGCTGCTTCAAGGGAAAGCGCATGAAATAGGGGCGCCACTGCGCGCTGAAGATCACGAAACGCAGGTTGACGCAGAAGGCCGTGGCCCAGATCACCCAGACCGGCGCGCTCAGGGCGATCAGCGGGATGGTGGCGAGCTGCGCGCTGCCGGCGAACACCGTGAAGGTCATCAACAGGGCGAGCGGTACCGACAGACCGCCCTTGACCATCGCGACGCCCGTCACCAATCCCCAGGCGGCGATGCCCAGCGAAACCCCGGCCATTTCGCCCAGTCCGGTGCGGTAGGCCGGGTGACGCAGCACGGAGCGCAGGGAGGGCATCGACATGCGCTCGATTGTCCCACCGGTCGGGCGGTCTCACCGCCCTGCAGCGGCCACCACTTGCGTGACGCAAAACGCCGCTGGCGCTTCAGGACGTATGTGACTTGCGCTTGTCTGCCTTGGGTTCAGCCGGGATCGGCGCCGCTGCATCGGTCTTCGCGACCTCCGATTCGACCGGCTTGCTGCCCGGCCGCTGTATCTGCGGCGCCACAGCGTCGAGCTTGTTCTCGCGCATGTACTCGTCCATCTCGCGCCAACCGGCAAAGACGGCAGCGCGCTGCGCCTTGGCATTGAGCGCGTAGCAATCCTCGATGGCCCGCCCGGCATGCCGACAGGCGCTGCCAATGGCCTTGCCGTCGGCTTCTTTCAGAGCCGCCGTCTTCTCGGCGGCCTCGGTGCCGAGCAGGTCGCAACCGGCGAGCAGCGCCAGGGCGATCAGGGGAAGGATACGGAGGGGCGACATGATGGATGCGGACAGGCTTCGCAGGCTTATCGGTCACGCCGCCCGTCACTTGAGCCCGCCGACAAAAAGGGCCCTGCGGAAGCGGCCCCCTCACGTCGCGCCGGTGTCAGACCCGTTGGGGAACCATGGCCATCAGCTTGGCCACGCGCTCCTCGGTGGCCGGGTGGGTGCTGAACAGGCCGCGCAGCCCACCGCCGGACAGCGGATTCATGATCATCATCTGCGCCGTCTCCGGATGACGCTCGGCCGCCTCCAGCGGGATCCCCTGGGCATAGCGCTGGATCTTCTGCAGCGCGCTGGCCAGGGCCTGCGGATCGCCGGAGATCTCGGCGCCGCCCCGGTCGGCCTCGAACTCGCGGGCCCGGCTGATCGCCATCTGGATCAGGCTGGCTGCCAGCGGCGCCAGCAGCATCACCAGGATGCCGGCGATCGGGTTGGCTGGCCGACCGTCGCTTCCACGGCCGCCGAAGAACATCGCGAAATTGGCCAGCATCGAGATGGCGCCGGCCATCGTCGCGCTGATGGTGCTGATCAGGATATCGCGATGCTTCACGTGCGCGAGCTCGTGTGCCATGACGCCGCGCAGTTCACGCTCGGACAGCACACGCAGGATGCCGGTGGTGGCCGCCACCGCAGCGTTCTGGGGATTGCGGCCGGTCGCGAACGCGTTCGGCGCGTCCTCGTTGATCAGGTAGACCTTGGGCATCGGCAACTCCGCCTTCGCGGCGAGCTCTCGCACCATGCCGTAGAACTGCGGCGCGGAGGACGCATCGACCTCCTGCGCGTTGTACATCTTCAGCACCATCTTGTCGCTGAACCAGTAGCTGAAGAAGTTCATGCCGAGCGCGACCACCAGCGCGATCGCCATGCCCTGCTGCCCGCCCAGCACCGAGCCGATGGCCATGAACAGCGCCGTGATGGCGGCCATCAGCACGGCGGTCTTCATCAGATTGAACATGTTTCCAGCTCCTGCGCCACGCTGGCGCCCAGGCATAGATGCGGGACAACTCGGGGAGTTCAATCCCCGCACCGCACCATCACAGTGTTGCACCGACCTGCAGTGTCGACCGAACCGCCAGGAAATCCCGCGCCCCGACGCGCCGGCCGCCGGGACGCTGCAGCTGCAGCAGGTCCAGCGACAGGTCACCGCAGGCAACCCGCAGCACGCCCTCGGCAGCGCTCAGCACCGTGCCGGGCGCGCCTCGCTGCGGGGCCACCGCGGCTCGCCACAGCTTCACTGTCTCGCCGGCCTGCTGGAAACTGGCCCCGGGAAAGGGATCGAAGGCGCGCACACGGCGCTCGATCTCCTCGGCCGGCCGCGACCAGTCGATCGCCGCCTCCGCCTTGTCGATCTTGTGGGCATAGGTCACGCCCTCCGCCGGTTGCGGACGCCGCACCAGGCCTCCGCAGGCGGCGGCCTCGAGCGCTTCGACGATCAGCCGACCGCCGAGCGCCGCCAGGCGGTCGTGGAGCGTCGCCGTGCTGTCGTCGGATCGGATGGACTCGCGCTCGGAGAGCAGCATGTCACCGGTATCCAGGCCTTCGTCCATCTGCATGATGGTGATACCGGTCTCCGTATCGCCGGCCTCGATCGCCCGGTGGATCGGTGCTGCCCCGCGCCAGCGCGGCAGCAAGGAGGCATGGATGTTCAGGCACCCACGCGCCGGCAGCTTCAGCACCCAGGCCGGCAGGATCAGGCCATAGGCAGCCACCACCATCGCATCGAGCTGCGCCGCCTCGAGCGCTTCGCGCGCCGCGCTTGCGTCATCCGGGTACTTGCCGTCCAGCCGCAGGCTGCGCGGCTGCGTCACGGCCAGGCCGCGCTCCACGGCCAGCGCCTTGACGGCCGAGGCCTGCAACTTGAGCCCGCGCCCCGCCGGTCGATCGGGCTGCGTCAGCACCAGCGGAACGTCGAACCCGGCGTCCAGCAACTGTCTCAGCGCAACACGCGCGAACTCGGGCGTGCCGGCAAATGCGATGCGCACGCAGTCCGCCTCAGTCTCGCGCCTCGTCGCGCGTTTTTTTGAGCATCTTGCTCTTGATGCGGTTGCGCTTGAGCGGGGACAGGTACTCGACGAAGACCTTGCCCATCAGGTGATCCATCTCGTGCTGAACGCACACCGACAGCAGTTCCTCGGCATCGAACTGGTAGGCCTGCCCGTCCCGCCCCAACGCCCGGACCGTGACCTTCGCGTGGCGAGGGACCTTGTCGTAGATCTGCGGCACCGACAGGCAGCCCTCGTCCCCCACGACCATCTCGTCGCTGACCTGCAGCAACTCGGGGTTGATCAGCACCCGGGGCTCGTCGCGATCGTCGGAAACGTCGATGACGATCACGCGCTCGTGCACGTCGACCTGGGTCGCCGCCAGTCCGACGCCCTGGGCGTCGTACATGGTCTCCAGCATGTCGTCGACAAGTTGGCGCACGCGCTCGTCGACTTCCTTTACCGGTTTGGCCACGGTGTGAAGGCGGGGATCGGGATAACGCAGGATGTCGAGCAACGGCATGGCAGAGTAACGAAATGCTTCGGGACGGTGTGGGCCACAAGCAACGAGCGGGCGTGAAGGGCTACCGATGGCTGCACCCGCGCGCCCGGCGGTTTCATTGCGGCATCAAGGTTTATGGGCAGAATCTTCGAAACGAAGTGAGGATTTTCGCCCAACCGGCAGGGTCGGGTACAAGCCTCACAAAGACCACAGGGCGCCGGGGAGCTTGGAGCCGGCCGTCCACGGAGAGAGCTCGATGACACGAATTGCCCCCGCTGCACGCCGACCCCTCGGTGTGGTTGCCACTGCTCTCTTGTCCGCCCTGACGGCCGGCGTCTCGATGACCGCCGCCGCGGCGGAGCCCAATTTCCCCATCACCGCCCAACAGCGGAGTACTGCCCAGCAAGTCGCGCAGGCCGGCGTGCCGCTCTCCGAACTCGCGCCCAACGCCCCCGACACCTACACCGTCAAGCGCGGCGACACGTTGTGGGACATCTCCGGCGTGTTCCTGAAGCGGCAGTGGCGCTGGCCCGAGCTGTGGGGCATGAATCTCGACCAGATCCGCAACCCGCACCTGATCTACCCCGGGCAGCAACTGCTGCTTGAAAGGGATGGCGACCGCGCCCGCCTGCGCATGGCGGGCGGTCCGAACGGTACGCTGAAGCTGTCGCCGAGGGTCCGCGATGCTGGGGCCTCGGACGGCCCGATTGCCTCCGTCCCGCTGAAGTTCATCGAAGGTTTCCTCAACGATGCGGTGATCTTCGACAGCGACGAACTCGATCGTGCGCCGCGCATCGTCGCGGCCCAGGAAGGGCGTGTACTGCTCGGCAAGGGCGACGCCGCCTACGTGCGGGGCGACCTGACCAATGTGCGGGAATGGCGCGTTTTCCAGCAGCCCAAGGCACTGCGCGACCCCGACACGAACGCCATCCTCGGTTACGAAGGCACCTACGTCGCCACGGCCGAATACGAGAAGGAAGGCGGCACCAACAGCCAGGGCGAGGTCGTCCCGGCCACGTTCCGCATCACGTCCGCCAAGCTGGAGGCCAACGTGGCAAACCGCTTGGCCCCGGCGCAGGCCAAGGATTACACGCCTTATGTGCCGCGGCCACCCGCAGCGCCCATCAGCGGTCGCATCGTGTCGGTCTACGGCGAAGCCCTGAACGCGGGCCAGAACCAGATCGTCTCGCTGAACAAAGGCGCGCGCGACGGCGTGGAGCGTGGTCACGTCCTGGCGCTATGGCGGGCTGGGACGCTGGAGCGCGATCTCACACAGGCGGGCCCGGCTCAGAAGATCCGCCTGCCCGATGAACGCCACGGACTGTTGTTCGTGTTCCGCGTGTTCGACCGCATGTCGTATGCGCTCATCCTGAACGTCAACGACCCGGTCACCCGCGGGGATCGCTTTACCGAGCCCTGAGTTCGCCCTCCGGGTCCCGGCGCTCACTGAGCCATTGCGCCGCCGGCCATGATCGAGCGTGACGATCTCGCAGCGTGGCTGCGCTTGCTCGAAACTCCGTCGATCGGGAGGGATACCGCGCGCCGCCTGCTGGCGGCTTTCGGTTCCCCTCAGGCCGTCTTTGACGCTCCGCCCGTCGCCCTGAGAGAGCTGCTGACGGCGGAAAAGGCCGCGGCGTTGCGGTCGCCGCCCCCCTCGCTCGACGTACTGATCGAAGCGACTTGGCAGTGGCTTGACGCAGGGGAGGAGCGCCACGTGGTGGCGCTCGGCGACCCGGCCTACCCCCGCGCTTTGCTCGAGACCGCCGACCCACCCCTGCTGATCCATGCCGTGGGCCGCTTGGCGTTGCTGAATGCACCGAGCGTGGCCGTGGTTGGCAGCCGCAATCCGACGCCGCAGGGCGCCGAGAACGCCCGCGCCTTCGCCACCGCCCTGAGCCACGCCGGCCTGACCGTTGTATCCGGGCTGGCGCTCGGCATCGATGGCGCCGCCCACGACGGTGCACTGGCAGGCGAGGGGTCGACGATCGCGGTCGTCGGCACCGGGCTCGATCGCGTCTATCCGAAGCGGCATCTGAAGTTGGCTCACCGGATTGCCCGCGATGGCCTGATGGTGAGCGAGTACGCGCTGGGAACGCCCCCGATTGCCGCACACTTCCCACTGCGCAACCGCCTGATCGCCGGCCTGACCCGAGGTACGCTGGTGGTCGAGGCCGCGTTGCAGTCGGGCTCGCTGATCACCGCACGGCTGGCGCTCGAAGCCGGTCGGGAGGTCTTCGCGATTCCGGGCTCGATTCACGCGCCCCAGTCACGCGGCTGTCACGCGCTGATCAAGCAGGGCGCCAAACTGGTCGACAGCGCGGCGGACATCCTTGAGGAACTGCGGTGGTTCGACGCGCCAGACAGGCCCTCGCCCACCACGTCAAGCCCGTCCGTAGAAGACCCGGTACTGGCCGCCCTCGGCCACGATCCCGTCACTCTTGACGCACTGAGCGCCCGGATCGGGTGGCCCCCAGCCGAATTGAGCGCTCGCTTACTGGCACTTGAACTGAGTGGCGACGTGGTTCGTTTGCCAGGCCAGTTGTTCCAGCGCCTCGTACAGGCCTGAGACCCTGCACGCTGAACGCCCCGCATCCGTGCCGGCGAATGCCGGCGGCGCCCTTCGCCTGACACCCCCTGTGGTATCTTGTCGCATGTTCGACGTGCTCGTGTATCTCTACGAAAACTACTGGCAGCCCGACGCGTGCCCCGATCACCGGCAGCTGTCTCGCAAGCTCTCTGCGGTGGGCTTCGAGAACGAGGAGATCGAGGACGCGCTGAGCTGGCTGGACGGTTTGGCGACGGCCGCCGAGTCACACAGCGGCGAGCAGAGTGCGCATGCGCTGCGCGTTTATTCGCCGATGGAGCAGGAACACCTGGGCGAGGCCTCGATCGGCTTCGTCAGCTTTCTCGAATCGGCCGGTGTGTTGCGCGCACCGATGCGCGAGATGGTGATCGATCGCGCGATGGCGATTCCCGCTGGTCCGCTGGCCGTCGAAGACCTGAAGATCATCGTTCTGATGGTGTTCTGGAGCCTGGGTGAAGAGCCCGACGCACTGATCCTCGACGAGTTGTTCGTCGATGACGAGGATCGTCTGATCCACTGACGAACCGGCGCGGTTGCCGCGCCCCTCGTCCATTCAGTTCAGCAAGCGCTGCGGGTCAGCGTCTAGCTTGGCCAGCGCGCTGCGGGTCGCGCGCACCGTGAGGGCCTCATCTTGCGCCGGAACCAGCAGGCCGGCCTGCAGATAGGACGCCAGCCGGTGCTGCTGGAACAGCGTGCCGCGGCCCTGCTGCGAGACGAACAGGCTGAGTTGTTTCCGCATGCCATGCCAGGCCAGTTGCACCGACTCGATGCGACCCCGGTGCTCGAGCATGTACCAACCGCCGACCTGCAGTTCGCGCGCCCAGGCGATCATGGCTGGCGTCGGCATCGATCCCCCCTCAGTCACGATCTGCAGTTCGGTGCTTTCATGCCCTGACAGGTCCATCACGATGGACTCGTCGATCTGCATCTCGTCGGCATCGGGCAGCATTTCCTCGAGGTCCTCGAGTCGCGCCATCAACTCCTCGAGACGCTCGGCGGGAATCGCTGCCGCCTTGGCAGTGAAGGCCGCCGCCAGCGAGTCGTTCAGCGCCTGGATGTGCTCGTCCTGCTTCTCGGGAGCGAGGCCAGCCTCCGCCATGCCTTCGCGCAGCGTCTTCAGCAGCGGCGGGAGGCGGCGAATCACGTCGGCGCGTTCTTCACGCGACACCTTTGCACCCGCCGACCAGATGAGATCGGCGGCAGCGCGCTTCATGATCTTGGTGGCATCGCTGGCGGCTCCCGTCTTCAGCGCCATCGTGGCCAGCACATCGGCCCAGACATGGAACAGGAAGTTGCGCACGCCTTCCTGCACCGGCACCTCGTTGAGCATCTTGCGCAGCTCGATCGTGTACTGGATCGCCATCGTCTCGCGCTGCTCGACCTGCTGCGCGAGCGACACGCCCTTGCGCGTCGCCTCGTTCTCGGTCTTGAAATAATGCTCGAGGAAGCGCTCGAACTCGGTCAGGACGGTCTGGAACACCCGACGACCGGTGTCGGGGTAGGCCTCCACGACCTGCACCACGCGCTTGATTTCCTTGTCGAGCGCATCGCCCGCGGCCCGCGAGCTGATGTCGAAGCCCATCACGCAGGCGCCCATGCGGTCGATCAGCTTGCGCGCCGGATGGTCGGTGGTGGCGAAGAAATCGGGCTCGCTGACCGCCACGCGCAGCACCGGCATCTGCAGGCGAGCGAACCACACGCGAACAACCGCCGGGATCTTCTCTTCAGTCAGGATACTCTGGAACAGCAACGCCACGATCTCGATGGTGGCGCGCTCGACCGGCGTGCTGGCGGCTTCCTTGAGTGCCTGCTTGCGCTGCTGCAACTCCTGCAGCAGCGCCGGGGTGCTGATCGCGGCGCGCTCGTCGCGTCCGGTGGTGGCCAGTTGGCGCTGGATGCCGCTCTGCGCTTCCGCGATCGCCCGCTTGAAACCAGTTGAGGGCTGCATCTCCGCCGTGTCGGCGAACGATGGCACCTGCCGGCCCACCAGCTTGTTGAGTCGACCCAGCACCGCTTCCGCATGCCCGGCCGTACGAGCCAGATTGCTCATGCGCGTCATCAACCGGGTTTCCTCGCCGACACCGGCCCCGCGGGTCGACGTCGTCGTGCCGGCAATGACGACATTCGCGCGCCGCAGGCCGCCCTGCGCCTCCGCCATGTCGCCGAAGCCCGTCGTCACCGGGATCGACGCGACATGTGCGCCGGTCGAACGGCGGATCAGGGGCCGCAGGTCGATTTCGGGACGCACGCCCTCACCGAGCAGCCAGCGGTTGGTCTCGTGGTAGGACTCCTCGACCATCTCGCCGAAGGCCGCGTGGATCACCTTCTGCACGGTCCGCCAGTGCTCCAGCGACAGGCCGGCCGACCGCCAGCTGTCGATCACGATACGTGCCACCACATGCGGTCGCAGCGCGTCGCCACTGTCGAGTTCCTCGCGACGCTCCAGGCTGGACATGCGGGCGCGCAGGTCCGTGAACTCCCACGAAGCCTTGTCCATCATGGCCAGCGCCAGGCGAGAGCTGAGGATTTCCACCTCGATGGTGTCGTCGTCGACCAGTTGCAGCGTGTCGCGCCCACTGCCCATGCTGGACGCCGCAGCTGCGCCGAGCGACGTCCTGCCGCCCGAGGTGCTGATGCGCGGCATGGCACCGAGGCTGTCGATCAGCGCCTGCTGCCACTGCGGTGCGGGTCGGGTCAGGTCGATGGCCGCGTTCATGCGCTTGTGCGCCAGCTGCGGTTCGGCCTTCTCGTTCGCCAGTCGGTGGGCACCGTCGAGCACCCCTTGCACCGCGGTCGGCACCGCGAGCAGCAGCGACTCCATATACACCCGCCGCGCTTGAGCGGCCAGGGCGGATGGGGCGGCTGGGGTGGCCATGGAGGATAGGGGCGGACGGTGATTAGACAGACTGTTTCAACTCTACACCACGGCCCCGGCATTCGGGTCGTCGGGATCGCCGCCCTTGACGCTGCCCGCCTTCATCAGATCCTCCCGCTTGACGCCCAGCCACATCGCAATGGCCGCGGCGACGAACACCGAAGAGTAGATGCCGAACAAGATGCCGATCGTCAGTGCGACTGCGAAGTAGTGCAGCGTCGCACCGCCGAACACCAGCATCGACAACACCATCATCTGCGTCGACCCGTGCGTGATGATGGTGCGGCTCATGGTCGAGGTGATCGCATGGTCGATCACCTGGTGCGTGTTCATCTTGCGATAGCGGCGGAAGGCCTCGCGAATCCGGTCGAAGATGACCACCGACTCGTTGACCGAATAGCCCAGCACCGCCAGCACGGCCGCCAGCACCGACAGAGAGAATTCCCACTGGAAGAAGGCGAAGAAGCCCAGGATGATGATCACGTCATGCAGGTTGGCGACGATCGCCGCGACCGCGAACTTCCATTCGAAGCGGATCGCAAGATAGATCATGATGCCGATGACGACGAAGCCCAGCGCCATCGCACCGTCGGTCGCCAGTTCCTTGCCGACCTGCGGCCCGACGAACTCGCTGCGCTTGAGCATCACCGGTTGCGCGCCGCCGGCGTCGCAGACCTGCGCGCTGACCGACTCGCCCTTGTCGCTGACCGATTGCGACTGCGTGACCTGACCGCCTTCGGCCGCGCACAGCGCGCTGAACACACGGCCCACCACCTCCTGCTGCTTGACGTCGCCCCGCAACGGCAGCCGGACCAGTACGTCGCGCGAGGTGCCGAAGTTCTGCACCTGCACCTCACCGAAACCGAGCGCCTCGACCGCACTGCGCACCTTGGGCACGTCGGCCGTCTTGGCGTACTCGACCTCGAGCACCGTGCCGCCGGTGAACTCGATCGACAGGTGCAGACCGCGCGTCACGAGGAAGAACACGGCGGCGGCAAAGGTCACGAAGGACACGACGTTGAAGATCAACGCGTGTTTCATGAACGGGATGTCGCGCTTGATGCGGAAGAACTCCATGGAACCGTCTCCTTCTACTCAGGCCTGGGCCGCCGGCGGCACAGCGCCGTCCGGACGCCATACCTGACCGATCGACACGCCCTTGAGCTTCTTGCGCCGCCCGTACCAGAGATTCACCAGACCACGCGAGAACAGCACCGCGGAGAACATCGAGGTCAGGATGCCGAGACAGTGCACAACCGCGAAGCCGCGGACAGGACCTGAGCCGA
Organism: Methylibium sp. T29-B; assembly: GCF_000576225.1. NCBI lineage: Bacteria > Pseudomonadati > Pseudomonadota > Betaproteobacteria > Burkholderiales > Sphaerotilaceae > Methylibium > Methylibium sp. T29-B. The sequence continues at coordinate 39,791 of NZ_AZSN01000012.1, forward strand.
AGGCCAGCAGCGCAACGCCCGCAATCAGCGTGGTGATGTTCGAATCGAAGATCGTGGCCCAGGCGCGCTCGTAGCCGGTGTGGATCGCGGCCTGCGGCGAAGCGCCGGCGCGCAGTTCCTCGCGCACCCGTTCGTTGATCAGCACGTTGGCGTCGATCGCCATCCCCAGCGTCAGCGCGATCGCCGCGATGCCGGGCAATGTGAGCGTGGCCTGCAGCATCGACAGCACCGCCACCAGCAGCAGCAGGTTCACCGCCAGCGCAATGGTCGAGAACACGCCGAACAGCAGGTAGTAGGCGCACATGAACGCGGCAATCGCGGCAAAGCCGTAGATCACGCTGTTGAAGCCCTTGTCGATGTTCTCGGCGCCAAGGCTCGGACCGATGGTCCGCTCCTCGACGATCTCCATCGGCGCCGCCAGCGAACCGGCACGCAGCAGCAGCGCCGTATCGCTCGCCTCCTGCGTCGTCATGCGGCCCGAGATCTGGAAGCGCGAGCCGAGTTCACCGCGAATCACCGGCGCCGTCACGACCTCGCCCTTGCCCTTCTCGAACAGCAGGATCGCCATGCGCTTGCCGACGTTGTCGCGCGAGACGTCGCGCATGATGCGTGCGCCCTTGGCGTCCACGGTCAGGTGCACGGCCGGTTCCTGCGTCTGGCCGTCGAAACCGGGTTGCGCGTCGGTCAGGCTGTCACCGGTGAGGATGACCTGGCGCTTGACGATCAGCGCGGCACCGCCGCGCTCCACGTAGCGCTCGGCCCCGAACGGCACCGGCCCGCTGCCGGTCGCGGCGGCGGCCGCCTCGGCGCTGTCGTCCACCATGCGCAGTTCGAGCGTCGCGGTCCGGCCGATGATGTCCTTCGCCTTCGCCGTGTCCTGCACGCCCGGCAACTGCACCACCACGCGGTCCGCGCCCTGCTGCTGGATCACCGGCTCGGCCACGCCGAGTTCGTTGATCCGGTTGTGCAGCGTGGTGATGTTCTGCTTGATGGCCTGATCCTGCACGCGGCGCGCCGCCTCGGCCTTCAGGCTGCCGGTCAGCGTGAATTCACTGTCACGGGCCGCCTCGGACCACTGCAGGTCGGGCAGCGGCTCGGTCAGCACCGCCCGCGCGGCGGTGCGCGTCGCCGCGTCGCGGAAGGCGATCGTGACCGTGTTGCCTTCACGCGCGATGCCGGCGTGGCGGATGCTCTTGTCGCGCAGCAGGCTGCGGATGTCGCCGGTCAGCACATCGGCGCGCTTGGTGAGCGCCGCCTTCATGTCGACCTGCATCAGGAAATGCACCCCGCCGCGCAGGTCGAGGCCCAGGTACATCGGCAGCGCATGCAGCGATCGCAGCCAGGTCGGTGAACGCGACAGCAGGTTCAGCGCGACGATGTAGCCCGGATCGGCCGGGTCAGGGTTCAAGGCCTTGGCAATGGCGTCCTTGGCCTTGATCTGCGCATCGGTGTCGCGAAAGCGTGCCTTGATCGACGCACCATCGAGTTGCACGAAATCGGCCTGCAGTCCGGCCGCCTGCAAGGCCTGCTCGACGCGCGGCACCACCGTCGCGTCGACCTTCAGCGTGGCCTTGCCACTCGACACCTGCACGGCAGGTGCCTCACCGAAGAAATTGGGCAAGGTATAGACCAGCCCGACCAGCAGCGCGATCGCCAGGATCGCGTACTTCCACCATGGGTAGCGGTTCATTGCAGCATCCTCGGGGGCGACCCCCCGTCCTGGCACCGTGCCACACGGCGCCCTTGTTTGCACGAAAGGCCGCGACACCCAGCGGTGACCGCGGCCTTCGGGCCTCGCGCCGCACAGGCGGCACGATCGCCTGCGCTTACTTCAGCGTGCCCTTGGGCAGCACCTGCACCACGGCGGAACGCTGCACCTGCAGTTCCACGCCGCTGGCGACCTCGACATGCAGGTAGGTGTCACCGATCTTCGCCACCTTGCCGAGCACGCCACCGGCGGTGACGACCTCGTCGCCCTTGGCCAGCGCATCGACCATCGCCTTGTGCTCCTTCTGGCGCTTCATCTGCGGGCGGATCATCACGAAATACAGCACCACGAACATCAGCACGAGCGGCAGCATCGTGAGCAGGCTCGACTCCCCACCGGCGGCGGCGGCCGGAGCGGCCTGGGCAAAAGCTTCGGAAATGAACACTGTCTCGTCCTTGAATTGGTTGCACCAGCGACAGCGCGCATTGTAGTGCGCGCTCCCTCCCGGGCCGGTTGGAGCAGGCGCCGCGCAGAAGGTTCGATGGCGGGTGATATCCGGGGCAGGCCGGACTCGTCGACCGGTGGCTTCGAGGTGCCGGCTCGCCGGCACCTGGAATTGCAAACGGCCCCACACAGGGGGCCGTTTCGGATTTGGTGGCTCGGGGCGGAATCGAACCACCGACACGCGGATTTTCAATCCGCTGCTCTACCAACTGAGCTACCGAGCCAAGGGGCCGCAGTGTAGCAGCACCGCCGGCCGTTCAGGCGGCCGCGCCCTTCTTGCCCCGGCTGAGGTCCACGCCGAGCTGCTTGAGCTTGCGGTACAGGTGGGTGCGCTCCAGCCCGGTCTTCTCGGCCACGCGCGTCATGCTGCCGTTCTCGCGTGCGAGGTGGAACTCGAAGTAGGCCTTCTCGAAGGCGTCGCGCGCTTCACGCAGCGGCCGGTCGAGTTCGAAGCTCTGCTCGGGTTGCAGGCCGAGGGCGGTCGGCTGGGCGCCGGGCAGCCCGCCGTGCTGCGAATCGATGGCGAGCGCGTCACCGCGCTCGCCGGGACGCAGCGGCGTCACGGTGGCCACCGGCCGCGAGGCCGGCTTGGCCAGGCCCTGCTCGACGGCCCGCAGCAGCTTCTGCAGCGTGATCGGCTTCTCGAGGAAGGCCATCGCGCCGAACTTGATCGCCTCGACGGCCGTGTCGATCGTGCCGTGGCCCGACATCATGATCACCGGCATCGTGAGCAGGTTGCAGCTGCCCCATTCCTTGAGCAGCGTGACGCCATCGACGTCCGGCATCCAGATGTCGAGCAGCACCAGATCGGGCCGCGCACGCTCTCTCGACGCCCGGGCCTCGGCGGCGTTCTCGGCCAGTTCGACGCTATGGCCCTCGTCGCTCAGGATGTCCGACAGCAGTGCGCGGATGCCGAGTTCGTCGTCTACAACAAGGATGGTCGCCATGGGGTCCCGGTGCGTGGCACATGCCGTGTCGGCGTGGCCTCAAGGCTGACCCCGGGGGGCAGCCATTTCGAAAATGATAGCGAAACTTGTGCCCCCCGACAGACGGCGCGTCGCCCCTGGCCACCGCGTCGCCCGCGAGGTTGGCCAGGCGGATGCGCGCGCCATGCTCGTCGGCGATCTTCTTGACCACGGCAAGCCCGAGCCCTGTGCCCTTGGTCTTGGTGGTCACATAGGGCTCGAACGCACGCTTGAGCATGCGTTCGCTGAAGCCGGGGCCGTTGTCGGCGACGACCAGTCGCACAGCGCGCCACTCGCCGCGCTCGTTGAGTGCCCCTCGGTGCGCAGCCGGACCTGGCCGTCGGGCCGCTCGGCCACCGCGTCCAGCGCGTTCTGCACCAGGTTGTGCACCACCTGCCGCAACTGTGTGGCGTCGCCCTGGATCCGCGGCAGACCCTCGGCCAGCTCGACGCGCAGGCGGCCCGACTCCTGCACCTCCGCGTACAGGCCCAGCACCTCGGACACCAGCGCGTTGAGGTCCAGCGGCGCCAGCTGGGCCGCCGGCAGGCGGGCGTAATCGCGGAACTCGTTGACCAGCTGCTTCATCGCCTGCACCTGGGTGACGATGGTGCTCACAGACTTGGCCAGCATCTGCTGGTCCGGTACCTCCAGCTTGGCTTCGAGCCGGTGCTGGATGCGCTCGGCCGACAGCTGGATCGGCGTGAGCGGGTTCTTGATCTCGTGCGCGAGCCGGCGCGCCACCTCGCCCCAGGCCTCGGCGCGCTGCGCCGAGACGAGCTCGGTGATGTCGTCGAACACCACCAGCCGCGCGGTACTGCCCTGGCCGCCGGCCGGCAGCGGCGCGCCGCGCACCAGCAGGGTCAGCGGATCGCGGTCGGGGGCTGTCGTGAGTTCGAAGGAATCCTGCCAGTGGTCTCGGTCGCCGAGTTCGGAGCCGCTCTCGATCTGGTCGAAGCGTCGGGTCAGCGCCGCGTCGAAGCCCTCGAGGCCGGGCACTTCGGCGAGCCCGCGGCCGAGATGGGCCGACAAGGGCACGCGCAGGATGCGGGTCGCACCGGCGTTCACGCTGTCGATGCGACGGTCGCGATCGAACACGATCACCCCGGCGCTCATGTTGTCGAGGATGGCCTGCAGCTTGCCACGCGCCGTCTCGAGCTCGGCCACGCTCTGCTCGACCAGGCCGCGGGCGTCGGCGAGTTGCTGGGTCATGTCGGCGAACGAGCGCGTCAGGCCGCCGAGTTCGTCGCCCGACGCGAACACCGGCTTCGGGCTCAGGTCTCCGCGGGCCACCTCGCGCACGCCGTCGGCGAGCAGCAGCAGAGGACGTGCCAGCCGGTTGCCGAAGGTCACCGCCAGCAGCATCGCGCCGAACACGGCAAGGATCAGTGTCAGCGTCAGCGTGCCGATGTACATCTTGCGCAGGCCCTCGCGCGCCAGCGAGCGTTGCTGGTACTCGCGGTAGGCGCTCTGCACCGCGAGCGCGTTGGCTGCCAGCGTGGCCGGCAACAGCTGGCTCACCACCAGGTAGCGGTCCTCGCGGCTGAGCGAGAAGCCGGTGGCCGGGATCAGGGCAATGACGCGTACGCGCGGCTGGCTCGGAGGCTGGTCGGCAACCGAGACGCCGGGGATGCGCGTGGCAGCGCCGTCGTCGTCGAGCCCCTCGATCTGCGTGGTCACGCGCGCCGTGCGTGCCTGCCGCAGCAGAGCCAGACCCGGTCGCTCGGGCGCCAGCACCGCGGCGGCGCCGGCGCTCGACAGCACCTGGCCGGCCGCGCCGAGCACCGCCACGTCCTGCGCCGTGAGTTGCTCCCGCAAGCGCTCCAGGGCCAGCGGCTGCTGTCGCTCGGGGGCCTCGCCGAGCCGCTCGGCGGCCACGCGCGTCTTGCCGGCGAGATCATTGACCAGTGTGTCGAGCGTGCCGCGCCCGAGGTTCAGGCCGGCCTCCAGCGCACCCTCGACGCGCACGTCGAACCAGCTCTCGATGCTGCGAGACACGAACTGGTAGCTCACCGTGTAGACCAGCGCCCCGGGCACCACCGCCACCACGCCGAAGATCGCCGCGAGCCGCAGCAGCAGCCGCGAACCGAAGCGTCCGCGCAGCACCCGCGCAGCGAGCCGCACCGCACCGACCACGATCACACCGACCAGCACGGTCGCGATCACGACGTTGGCCCACAGGAGACCGTTGTAGTACCGCTCGTAGAACTCCCGGTTGTTGGTGGCGATGGCCAGCAGGAAGGTGAGCACCAGCGCCGCCGCCGTGGTCGCGGCCAACGCGACGACCCAGACGCCGCGCGAGATTCGGCGGTCCGAGTGCCGCGTGAGCAGCAGCGCCAAGCGGCGGCGCAGGCGTTCCGGGGTCATGGCCGCTGCCGTGCGCGTTCCGGGGTCAGCGCGCGGCGGGCACGACCAGCCGTCGCTCGACCTCGAGCGCCCATTCGGCCTGGCCGCCGAAGCTGATCTGTAGCGGGCGCGGCAGCTGCGAGGTGTCGAGCCGCAGGCTGAACTCGATGTACTGGCCGTCGCCGTCGTCCAGGTCGCCGGCCTCGGCGAGCTTCCAGCGGGTGGCACGCTGCACCACCCACAGCGCATCGGACAGCGAGTCGTAGTTCTGGCTCAGGCTGCCGAAATTGACGCGGTAGCGCCGCGTGAGCGGCTGCCAGGTGAGGCGCCAGGTGCGGGTGGCCCGTGCCACCCGCTTGTCGCGCCAATACCAGCGCGAACGGAACACCTCGGCCTCGGCCACGAAATGCAGCGGCACACCCTTCTGCAGCGCGTCCTCGACTGCATGGGGCAGCACGACACTGGCGGTGTAGCCGAGCAACAGGCCCTCGTCGCCGCGCGTGAGGTCCAGCGCGCTGAGTTCGATGCCATCGGCATGTGCCGCCGACGCGCCGACCGCCAGCCAGATCACCAGCGCCAGCCAGGCCGCGGGCAGCCACCCGGCCGACCGTCCTGCGGCAGGCTGAAACCAGCGTCGAACCGAGGCGGTGAACACGGTGGCGGTAGGCGTTTGGATGATGGGTCGTTGCGGTGCGGCTCAGGACGAACGCTTTTCGAGCAGCGCGTAATAGAAACCGTCCGTCGAAGGCCGCAGCGGCCCCTCGCTCACCTGTCCGGGATTGTCGACCACCGGCAGCAGGTAGCCGGGTGAAGGCTGCGCGATGGCATCGGGTGCGCGTTGCAAAAAGCGTCGATCTGATGCGCGCCTTCGGCCTTGAAGACCGAGCAGGTGGCGTAGAGCAGCCGCCCGCCGGGCCGCAACAGCGGCCACAACGCATCGAGCAGCGCAGCCTGGGTCGACGCCAGCGCATCGAGGTCCGAGGCGCGGCGCAGCCAGCGCACATCGGGGTGGCGTCGCACGATGCCCGAGGCGCTGCAGGGCGCGTCGAGCAGGATGGCATCGTAGGGCCGGCCGTCCCACCAGGCGGCAACGTGGCGTGCATCTGCGGCCTGGGTGCGTGCCTCAGGCCGAGGCGCTGCAACGTCTCGCTCACCTTCACCAGCCGCTGCGGGTCGGCGTCCAGGGCCAGCAGGTCGAGCTCGGCCAGCTCGAGCAGGTGAGCCGCCTTGCCGCCGGGCGCCGCACAGGCGTCAAGCACCCGGGCGCCAGGCGCCAGGCCGGCGCCCAGCAGCAGAGGGGCCGCCACCTGGGCCGCGAGGTCCTGCACCGACACCGCGCCGTCGGCAAAGCCCGGCAGTGCGGACACCGCGCAGGGCGTCGCGAGCTCGATGGCCTGGGCATCGATCGCGCCGGGCCGGGTCACGGCATGGGCAGCGATGCCCGCCTGCTCCAGGCGCAGCAGGTAGCTGGCTCTGTCCTGCTGCCGTTGATTGACGCGCAACGTCATCGGCGCACGCCGGTCGTTGGCACGCAACAGCTCGGCCCACTGCCCTGGCCAGTCGCGCTGCAGTGTCTCGATCCACCAGCGCGGATGGTTCCACACGGCGACAGGATCCTTCGCCGCGGCCGCGGCCTGCGTTGCCTGCTCCCGCAGATGGCGCCGCAGCACCGCGTTGACGAAGCCGGCCTGTGCCCGTGCGCGCTGCTTGGCCGCCTCCACCGCCTGGCTCACCAGCGTGTGCGGCGCGTAGGGTGGGGTGTCGGCGCTCTCCGCATCCTGGTGCGACAGGGCGAGCACACTGAGCAGCAGTGCATCGACCCAGGCCGGCGGTGCCTTCGGTACGAGTTGGCATCGCAGCGCCCGGGGCGAGGCCGAGGCCGCGCAGCACGCGAAACGCCAGCGCCTGCGTGCCCGGGCGCGGCGCCGCCGGCACGGTCGCCAGCGCATCGGTCAA
>NZ_AZSN01000013.1:0-45724 GCF_000576225.1 Methylibium sp. T29-B
CGCCGAGCAGGCGCTCGATGTCGGGCCCGGCATCGCTGTCGCGCAGTTGGTGGCGCAAGGCGTGAGCGAAGCCGATGGTCCGCCGCACCAGTGCGGCCCGCGCGCCATCGGCCGGGCCGGGCGCGGCGGGCGCCTGGAACAGCGTCTGCACCTCGCGCGCGAGGCTGCGCGATCGATGCACCACGTCACCCCAGAGCCGGCGGGCCTCCCAGTAGCGGTCGTAGGCCGCAGTGTTGCGAAAGCCGAGGAAGATCGCCAGCGCCAGCCCGATCAGCGAGAACGGCACCGGCGTCAGCGTCACCTTCCACTGGAACAGCGTGCCGTGGCTCAGCGCCACCGCGGTCGCCAGCGCCGTGCAGGTGGCGAGGCTCCAGAAGATGCGCGGCAGGATGGAGCCGCGCAATGCGAAGAACAGCCGCAAGCCGTTCGGGCGGTCGACGACGATCATGGCGCGGGCTCGCTCGGTGGTCGTGCAGGAGCAGGCAGGTCGCGCATCAGGCCGGCGGCTTGTGCCACAGGCCGCTGCGCCGCGCCTCGTCGACCTTGGCCTGCCCGGCCGGCTCCATCAGGCCGGCAGCCTCCAGCGCCTCGGCGCGGCGCTGGTGCGGACCGGACCAGGCGCTCTTGGGCTTGCGCGGCGCGAACCACAGCAGCGAGCGGCGCTCGTCGAGCCGGCCCTGCTTGCTGTCGATCCAGCCGAAGCACAGCGCCTCGTCGATCGCCTCGTCCAGCGTCGGCGCCTCGTGGTCGCTGCCCTTGCGGGCCATGACCAGCCACACGCCGTTGGCCTGGCCCTGGTGCCGGCTCAGCCAGCGGCGCCAGGCGGCGCGGTCGGCCGCCTCGACGGCGTGGGGGGGCAGGGTGTCTCCGGGCATCGCGGGCTTTCTCGGTCAAGGGCGGTTCGGGGGCGCGCCTAAAATCTCGGCTTCGCCGATTTGACCTCACTCGCGCGCCCGTCCCGCCCGCGCCCCGGCGAGCCCGAACCCGCAGCACTGTTCCCCACCATGGCAACCATCCTCCAGCACCTTCCCACCGGCCAGAAGGTCGGCATCGCATTCTCCGGCGGACTGGACACCAGCGCCGCGCTGCACTGGATGAAGCTCAAGGGCGCCCTGCCCTACGCCTACACGGCCCACCTCGGCCAGCCCGACGAACCCGACTACGACGAGATCCCGCGCAAGGCGATGCAGTACGGCGCCGAGAAGGCACGCCTGATCGACTGCCGGGCGCAGCTGGTCGCTGAAGGCCTGGCCGCGCTGCAGGCCGGTGCCTTCCACATCTCGACCGCCGGGGTGACCTACTTCAACACCACGCCGATCGGGCGCGCCGTCACCGGCACGATGCTGGTCGCGGCGATGAAGGAGGACGACGTCCACATCTGGGGCGACGGCAGCACCTTCAAGGGCAACGACATCGAGCGCTTCTACCGCTACGGCCTGCTCACCAACCCGGCGCTGAAGATCTACAAGCCCTGGCTGGACCAGACCTTCATCGACGAACTCGGCGGCCGTGCCGAGATGTCGGCCTTCATGACGCAGGCCGGCTTCGGCTACAAGATGAGCGCCGAGAAGGCCTACTCGACCGACTCCAACCTGCTCGGCGCCACGCACGAGGCCAAGGACCTCGAGCACCTGAACAGCGGCATCCGCATCGTCAACCCGATCATGGGCGTGGCGTTCTGGCGCGACGAGGTCGACGTGAAGCGCGAGGAGGTCACGGTGCGCTTCGACGAGGGCCGGCCCGTCGCCTTGAACGGCGTGGAATACGCCGACCCGGTGGCGCTGCTGCTGGAGGCCAACCGCATCGGTGGCCGCCACGGCCTGGGCATGAGCGACCAGATCGAGAACCGCATCATCGAGGCCAAGAGCCGCGGCATCTACGAGGCCCCGGGCCTGGCGCTGCTGCACATCGCCTACGAGCGCCTCGTGACCGGCATCCACAACGAGGACACGATCGAGCAGTACCGCGACAACGGCCGCAAGCTCGGCCGCCTGCTCTACCAGGGCCGCTGGTTCGACCCGCAGGCCATCATGCTGCGCGAGACCGCGCAGCGCTGGGTGGCGCGCGCGGTGACCGGCGAGGTCGCTCTCGAGCTGCGCCGCGGCAACGACTACTCGATCCTCGACACCCGCTCGCCCAACCTCACCTACCAGCCCGAGCGGCTGTCGATGGAGAAGGTCGAGGACGCACCGTTCTCGCCGGCCGACCGCATCGGCCAGCTGACGATGCGCAATCTCGACATCGTCGACACCCGCGCCAAGCTCGGCATCTACGCGCAGAGCGGCCTGCTGTCGCTGGGCGGCGGCGCGGCGCTGGCGCGCCTGCAGAACGACGACCCGTCCTGAGCCGGCTCAGAGCCCGGCGGCAGCCCGCCCGGCTCCGGCCTGAACGGCGCGAAGGGGCTTTCACACCCACGTCACAAGGCGTAGTCTCCGTCCAGGAGCTTGCGATGAACGCTGGGTGCCGCCGTGTCCTGACCCTCGCCCTGACTGCGGCTTGCGCCGGCGCCCCGGCGCTGGAACTCGCCTACGAACCGACCTCGCTCGACTGGACTGCCGGCGAGGTCGGGCGCATCGGCACCGAGACGCTGCAGCAGACCGTGGCCGGCGCCGCGGCACGCGACCGGCTCGGTTGCGTGCAGCACTGCGAGCGCCTGCAGCGCATCTTCGACCGACTGGTCGCCGAGGCGCGCCGGCAGACCCCGCGCGCCGCCGTGCTGCCGTGGTCGCTGACGGTGCTGCACCACGACGACACCGGCGCCTTCGCGCTGCCCGACGGCCAGGTGGTCGTGTCCGAGACGCTGATCGAGGAGCGCGGCCTGTCCGACGAGGCACTGGCCTTCGTGCTGGCGCACGAGATGGCTCACAGCATCCTCGAACACGAACGCCAGATGCTGACCGCCGGGCGCCTGCTGCTGCCGCGCCAGGTGGAGCGCAGCGTGCCCGACATGTATGTCGAGCTCGAGCACAACTTCGGCCTGTTGAAGTCGCTGGAGCCGGTGCTGCAGCAGGGCGAGTTCGAAGCCGACGAACTGGGCCTGCTGCTGGCCGCGCTGGCCGGCTACGCGCCGACCCGGCAGCTCGAGTTCATGCAGAACGAGGTGGCCGAGGACGACGGCCGGCGGCCGGTCGCCGCCACGCACCCGCCGGCCGCCGAGCGGCTGGCGCGGCTTCAGGAACGGCTGCCGCTGGCCTGGCGGCTCGTCCAGGCGCGTCGGGAGCCCGCGGGCCGCCGCCCCTGAGCGCAGAAGCCGGCGCAGCGCCGGCTCAGTTCGACAGCACCGTCAGGCCACCGTCCTGCACCAGCACGCGGTCGTTCACGCGGAGGCCGAGGTCGCGTTGCCCCACCACGGTCTGGGTCCCGCCGCCGTCGAGTTCGACGGTGTATTCGTAGCGCGGTTGCAGCGGCGCCTTGGGACTGGCGTCGACCGCAACCGCCGGCGCGGCAGGCACGTCGGATCGGGCCGCCGGCGTGCGCTTGTCGCGCTTGCCGCTCGCCGGCGGCTTCGCCTTGGCGGCCGGGGCCGGCTTCGCCGGAACGGGCGGCGGAACGGCGGCGGCCACCGGTTCGACCCAGGCCGCGAAGTAGGTGATCCGGCTCACCGTGGCATTGCCTTGCGCCGCAGCGGGCCCGCCCGGTTCGGCAAGACGAGACGAGGCACAGCCCGCCAGCACGGCGGCGAGCGACAGGGCGAGGGCGGGAACACGGACGGACATGGAAGGGCACTCCTCGAGGCGACGCCGAGCGAGTGTGCCCAAGCCCGCGGCCTGCGCGCATGAACTTGCATGGCGCGGCCTCCCGCATTCGAGTGGCTTGCCAGGCCCGCGCTCGCGCGGCAGCGGCCGCTCACGCCGGGTCGTCGTACTTCAGGTACTTGAAGCGGGCGTCGTCGTTGGGCGTGCCCTCGAGCACCGCGCCAGCCTCCTTCGCCGGCTGCCACTGGACCACCTCCTCGATCTTCTTCGCCAGCGCGAAGTCCTTCTCGGTCACGCCCTTGGCGGCATGGTTGACCAGCTTCACCACCACGAAGGCGTAGCTGACCGCCAGGTCCGGGTGGTGCCAGGCTGCCTCGGCGAGATGCCCGACGGTGTTGACGACCATCAGCGTGGCCTTCCAGCCGCTGGTCCTGTACTTGCGCCGGATCCAGCCATCCTCGTAGGTCCAGTGTGGCAGTTCGGCCTTCAGCCGGGCCTCGATCTCCTCGGGAGCGTAGACCTCGTCGGCCCCCTTGCTGCGCCATTGCGTCATCGCCGTCTCCTCGATGGCCGGACCCTTGCCCAGCGGCTACACCACCACCGGCTCCGGTTCGAGCCGGATGCCGAAGCGGCCGTAGACACTCTCCTGGATGGCCTGCGCCAGCGTCACGATCTCGCCGCCGATGGCCTGTCCGCGGTTCACCAGCACCAGCGCCTGCTTCTCGTAGACGCCGGCCTGGCCGATCGACTTGCCCTTCCAGCCGCAGGCGTCGATCAGCCATCCTGCCGCGAGCTTGAAACTGCCGTCGGCCATGGGGTAATGCACGATGGCCGGGTCGCGCGCGATGATGTCGCGGCACTGCTCCGGTGTGACCACCGGGTTCTTGAAGAAGCTGCCGGCGTTGCCGATCACCGCCGGGTCGGGCAGCTTGGCGCGGCGGATCTCGCAGACCCAGTCGTACACCTGGCGCGGCGTCGGGTGGCTGATGCCGGTGTCGGCCATCCTGCGCTCCAGGTCCAGGTAGCCCAGCACCGCGGTCGGCGGCTGTGGCAGGCGCAGCCGCACGCGGGTGATCAGGCAGCGGCCGGCGAGCGCCTGCTTGAACACGCTGTCGCGGTAGCCGAAGCGGCAGGCTGCGGCGTCCAGCGTGAGCGCGGCGCCGGTCTGCAGGTCGATGGCGTCGAGCGAGTCGAAGCGGTCCTTCAACTCCACGCCGTAGGCGCCGATGTTCTGCACCGGTGCGGCGCCGACGCTGCCAGGGATCAGCGCCAGGTTCTCCAGCCCGGGCAGGCCCTGCTCCAGTGTCCAGGCGACGAACGCGTGCCAGTTCTCGCCGGCGCCCGCCTCGACGATGACCGCATCGTCCCGGCGTTCCAGCACCCGCCGTCCGGGGATCTCGACCTTGAGCACCAGCGCACGCAGGTCGCGGGTGAGCACGATGTTGCTGCCGCCGCCCAGCACGAATTTCGGCATCGCGGCCAGATCGGGGTCGGCCAGCAGGCGCTGCACGTCCTCGGGTGCGTGCACGCGCACCAGCCGCTGGGCCAGCGCGGGCAGGCCGAAGCTGTTGTACGGCCTCAGGCTGACATTGGTTTCGACGGCGGGCAGGTCCGGCATGGCAGAATTTTCGCTGATCTCCGTCTCAGGAAGCCCTTCATCATGCCCAGCTTCGATACCGTGCTCGAACCCAACCTCGTCGAGGTGCGCAACGCGGTCGACCAGAGCAGCAAGGAGATCGGCACGCGCTTCGATTTCAAGGGCTCGTCGGCGCGCGTGGAGCTCAAGGACAAGGACATCACGCTCTACGCCGACAGCGACTTCCAGCTCTCGCAGGTGATGGATATCCTCACGCTCAAGCTCACCAAGCGCGGCGTCGACGCGCGCTTCCTCGACAGCAGCGCCAAGATCGAGAAGATCGGCGGAGACAAGGTCAAGCAGGTGCTCAAGGTCAAGGAAGGCATCGACAGCGAGACGGCGAAGAAGATCCAGCAACTGATCAAGGCCAGCAAGATGAAGGTGCAGGCCGCGATCCAGGGCGACGCGGTGCGCGTCACCGGCGCCAAGCGCGACGACCTGCAGGCGGCGATGGCGCTGATCCGCAAGGACGTGGCCGACGTGCCGCTGTCGTTCAACAACTTCCGCGACTGAGCCGGCCGCGGGATGCGCGCCGCACTGCTGTCGGCCGTGCTGATCCTCGCCGCGGCCGGGGCTGCGGCGCAGCAGCCCTCACGTCGCGTGGCCTTGAGCGGCAGCATGGGCAGCCGCGCGCTGCTGGTGATCGACGGCGATGCGCCGCGCGCGGTGGCGGTGGGCAGCACCGTGCAGGGCGTCAAGTTGCTCAGCGTGAACGAGGCGCAGGCGGTGGTCGAGATCGACGGCCGGCGGCAGACGCTGCGCCTCGGCGAAGCGGCGGTGAACCTGGGCGGCGCGGCCAGCGCCGGCAGCGGCACCCAGATCACCCTCAGCAGCGACGCCAACGGCCACTTCCAGGCCCAGGGCCAGATCAACGGCCGTGGCGTGCTGTTCCTGGTGGACACCGGCGCGACCATGGTCTCGATGGGGCAGGACGAGGCCGAGCGCCTGGGCCTGGCCTACAAGAACGGCGAGCGCATCGGCCTGCGCACCGCCAACGGCAACACCGTGGGCTACCGCATCTCGCTGAACACGGTGCGGGTCGGTGACGTCGAGGTGCACAACGTGGCGGCGGTGGTGCAGCCCCAGCCGATGCCCTTCATCCTGCTCGGCAACAGCTTCCTGACGCGCTTCCAGATGAAGCGCGAGAACGACACGCTGCTGCTGCAGCGGCGCTACTGATCGCGCACCGGCGATGCGCGGCGTGGCTGTTCTCAAGGAAACGTCGGGCCGCCCCAAGTTTCCTTGACCCCCGCGGGGGGCGGGCTGGGCGCAGACCGGCCCCGGGTTTGCTCAGTAGCCGGCCGCCAGACCGGTGTTGCGCCGCGGGTCGTTGGCGCCGTAGTAGCGGTTGCTGCCGACCGGCTTGCCGCCCAGCGAGGGCGCGCCGACCAGGATGGCTGCCACATGGTTGGCCGGTTGCGGGGCGCCGAATCGGTGCCCCATGCCGAGCAGGATCTGCCGCGTGTCGGGGCTCAGCGCGAACGGCTCGAGGTTCGTCGCCTCCGGCTGCCACTGCTGGTGGAAGCGCGGGGCATCGACCGCCTCCTGCACCGTCATGCCGTAGTCGATCAGGTTCAGCAGCACCAGCGCCGTCACGGTGATGATGCGGCTGCCGCCGGGCGTGCCCAGCACCAGCACCGGCTGGCCGTCGCGCGACACGATGGTCGGGCTCATCGAGCTGAGCGGACGCTTGCCGGGCGCGATCCGGTTCGACTCGCCCTGCACCAGGCCGTACAGGTTCGCGGCGCCGAGCTTGATGGTGAAGTCGTCCATCTCGTTGTTCAGCAGCACGCCGGTGCCGGCCGCGGCGACGCGGGCTCCGAACCAGTCGTTGAGCGTGTAGGTCACCGAGGCCGCATTGCCCTCGCGGTCGATGATGGAGTAGTGGGTGGTGTTGCTGCCCTCGTGCGGCGCGACGCCGGGTCGCAGGTCCTGCGACACGCCGGCCCGCGCCGGGTCGATGGCGGCCCGGATGCGCGCGGCGTAATCCTTGTCGAGCAGGCGCTCCAGCGGGTTGTGCACGAAGTCGGGGTCGCCAGGTAGCTGTTGCGGTCGACGTAGGCATGGCGCATCGCCTCGATCTGGTAGTGCACGCCCTGCGCCGCACCATAGCCCAGCTCCTGCAGCGGATAACCCTCCAGGATGTTGAGGAGCTCGCACAGGATCACGCCGCCGGCGCTCGGGGGCGGCGCCGAGACGATCCGGTAGCCGCGGTAGTCGCACTCCACCGGCGCGAGCTCGCGGGTCGCGTACTGGTCCAGATCGGCCTGCGTGATCAGGCCGCCACCGGCCCGACTCGACGCCACCAGCGCCGCACCCACCGGGCTCTGGTAGAAGCCGCGGCTGCCGTGGCGGGCGATGCGCTGCAGCGTACGCGCCAGGTCCTTCTGCACCAGCCGCTGGCCGGCAGACCACGGCGCGCCCTCGCGCAGGAAGATCGCGGCCGAGGCCGGGTCCTTGCGGAAGTCGTCGGTCGCGGTGGCGAGCATGGCGATGTCGCCCGGCTCCAGCACGAAGCCACGACGCGCCAGCCGCAGCGCGGGTGCCACGAGGGCCGCACGTTGCATCGTGCCGTACTTCGCACGCGCGAACTCGAGCCCGGACACCGTGCCGGGCACGCCGACGGCCAGATGGCCGCGCGTGCTGAGACCCTTGACCGGCTGACCATCGGCGCCGAGGTACATGTCGGCCGTGGCCGCGAGCGGCGCCTTCTCGCGGAAGTCGAGAAAGGTCTTGCGGCCGTCGGCGAACTGCAGCGTCATGAAGCCGCCGCCGCCCAGGTTGCCGGCCGCCGGGTAGACCACCGCCAGCGCGTAGCCGACCGCCACCGCGGCATCGACCGCATTGCCGCCGCGCCGCAGCACGTCGACCCCGACCTGCGTCGCCAGCCGGTGCGCGGTGACGACCATGCCGTTCTCGGCCGCGACCGGCGCGACCGACGCTGCCTGCACGGCCATCGCGGTCAGCACCACGGCCGCGGCAAAGAGGGACCTCAAGCACTGGGCTGCTGCATGCATGGCAAAGCTCCTGGGCACACGTCGTCCGCTCGAGGACGCTCGGCCCAGGATAGCCCGCAGGCCCCGGCCTGTGCAGGGTGCGGGGCAACACCGCAGCCGGCCGCTGCGGCGCTGCACGGCCTCGGTGAGCGTGTGGAGCCGCTCGCTACACTGCCGGATGCGCATTTCGCAGGTGTTGTTCTCCCAGGGTTTCGGCACGCGGCGCGATTGCGCCGGGCTCATCCACGCAGGCGCCGTCGAGGTGGCCGGCCGTGTGGTCGACGACCCCGACGAGGAGCTGCCCACCGAGGGCCTGGTGTTCAGCGTGCAGGGCCGGGCCTGGCCCTTCCACGACAAGGCGCTGGTGCTGCTGCACAAGCCCACCCACTACGAGTGCTCGCAGAAGCCGCGCCACCACCCGGCGTGCTCTCGCTGCTGCCGACGCCGCTGCGTGTGCGCGGTCTGCAGCCGGTCGGACGGCTCGACGAGGACACCACCGGTGCACTGCTGCTCACCGACGACGGCACGCTCATCCACCGGCTCACATCCCCCAAGCACCACGTGCCCAAGGTCTACGAGATCACGGCCAAGCATGCGCTGGCCGACGAGCAGATCGCCCGCCTGACCGAGGGCGTGGTGCTCGACGACGATCCCCAGCCGGTGCGCGCGGCCGCGGCCGAACGCACCGGCGAGCTCACGCTGCGCCTCACGCTGACCGAAGGCAAGTACCACCAGGTCAAGCGCATGCTGGCGGCGGTGGGCAACCGCTGCGAGGCGCTGCACCGCAGCCGCATCGGCGCGCTGGCCCTGGACGACCTCCCGGTCGGCCAGTGGCGCTGGGTCGGCCCGGACGAGCGGGCCCGGCTGCTGCAGAAGTAGCGACCCCGCGCCGCCGCTTCAGGCCGGCATCAAGCCTGGATCAGGCCCCAGCGCAGCGCCACCAGCGTGATCTCGCTCTGGTTGCTGGCGTTGAGCTTCTGCTTGATGTGGTACAGGTGCGTGCCCACGGTGCTGGGCGAGAGCTTCAGCGTCTCGGCAATCTGCGCCACCGTCATGCCGCGCGCGAGCTGGATGAAGACCGAGAACTCGCGCTCGCTCAGCATGTCGGCCGGGCTGGTCTCGCCGTCGATCTGCGCCACCGCCAGACGCTGCGCGGTCTGGGCGTCCACGTAGCGCTCGCCACGCGCGACGGCCGTCACCGCAGCGATCAGCGCCTCAGGCGCGCTGCGCTTGGCCAGGTAGCCCAGCGCGCCGGCGCGCAGCACGCGCTGCGGGTGTGCGGTGTCCTCGTGGGCCGACAGCACCAGCAGCCTGAGCTTCGGGTCCTGGGCCAGCAGCCGCCGCACTGCTTCCAGCCCGCCCATGCCGGGCATCGACAGATCCATCACCACCACGTCGGGTCGCGCCTTGGGCACCGCCTGGCAGGCTTCCTCGCCGGTCTCGGCCTCGGCCACCACCTCGATGTCGGCATTGGCCAGCAGCATGCGAAAGCCCATGCGCACCAGCGCATGGTCGTCGACCAGCATCACGCGGATCATGTTCAGGAAGGGCGCAGCAAGGAGTGGATCGGCAGGACGGCCTGCGTCCGGCCACCGGCCCGGCCCGCGAGGGCCCGGCCGCTGGCACAGCCTAACGCAGCCGGCTGCCGGCGACCTCCTATCGTTGTCCCCCACGCGGCACGCGGCGACGCGGCCGCCGTGTGCCATCGCGGAGCGCTCCCGGCGCCGGCCGATGCGCGCTTCACGCCGCTCCGCCACGGTGAACGGCAACCACACCCGCAGGGCGACGCCGCGCGGGCTGCGGTTGTCGATGCGCAGCACGCCGCCCAGCGCCTCCACGCGCTCGGCCAGCCAGCGCAGGCCGTAGTGGCCGCCGTCCTGCCGCGCCTTCTCGCGCCAGTCGGGTGCCAGACCCTGGCCGTCGTCGTCGACCTGCAGCTCGGCGCCTTCGGACTCGGCATGCAGGCTGACGTTCAGCTGCCTGGCCTGGCCGTGGCGCAGCGCATTGGTCAACCCCTCCTGCGCCGCACGGTAGAGCGCCAGCGTCGCCTCGCTGCCCAGCTGCACGTCGCCCAGGTCGATGTGCAGCTCGACGCTGGCCTGCGGTTGGCTGACCCGGGTGCGCTCGACCAGGTCGCGCAGCGCATCGGCCAGACCGAAGACGTCGAGCACCAGCGGCGCCAGCCGCGGGATCAGGCCGTGCATCGCGTCGTAGAGGCGCGAGCTTTCCTCGGCGATCACCTGCGCGGCGCGCGCGGCCTCAGGGTCGGCGATGGCGACGCGCTGCGCCACCGACAGCGCCAGGCTGCGCATGCCGGTGACCGACTGGCCCAGTTCGTCGTGCAGCTCGCGCGCGATCAGGCGGCGCTCCTGCTCCAGGTGGCGGTCGATCCAGCGTGCCAGGTCGCGGCGGTCGGACAGCTCGTGCTCGGCCTGCGCGGCCCGGCGCTCGGCCTCGATGCGCTCGCTGACGCCCACCACCATGCGGTTGAAGGCGGCGCCGATGGCAGCCGCCTCGGTGCCCGGCAGGCGCGGCAGCGTGACGTCGAGCTGCCCGGCCTCGATGCGGTTGAGCGCCGCGACGATCTGCCCGAACGGCTCGACCGTGCGGCCGACCACCCAGAACACCACCAGGTTGAGAACCGCCAACACGCCCAGCGCGGCCAACCCCAGCACCGCGAACTGGTCCCAGGCATCGAGCGCCGCGCGCGAGGGGTCGGCCCGCACCACCAGCGTGCCGTCGGGGAAATCCATCTTCTGCGGCTCCAGCGGCGGCGCCATGAAATCGACGAACCAGTCGGGCGCATCTCGGCCCGACTTGTAGGGCGACGGCGGCGACTGGTAGACCAGTTCGCCCTTGCCGTCGAGCAGCGTGATGTCGTTCGCCCGCACCCGGCCTACCCCCTGCAGGTAGCCGATCATCGCCGGCGTGCCGCGCGCCGCCTGCAGCCACAGCGTGCGCTGCAGCAACTGCGCGGCCACGCGGTTGGCGGCCTCGATCTCCTCCCGGATCGCGTCGCGCGCGCTCTTGACCTGCAGCGCCATGACGGCCACCAGGCACAGCGCCACCAGCACACCGACGATCAGGTGGATCTTCAAGCGCAGACTCATGCGCCGCATGGTATCGGCCGGCCACCCACCGGCGCGGCGCCGATTCCAGAAAATCATGAGGCGCGAATCATGGCCGGGACCCTGCCCGACGGCCGCTCACGTGGGCATCATGAGCCATGAGTTGACGGGAAACCGTTCACTCCGCAGCCGCCAAACCGGCCCTGTGCCACCCGAGTGAAGGAGATTCGACATGCAATGGCAAAAGCCCCAAGCGACCGACCTGCGTTACGGCTTCGAGATCACGATGTACATCTCGAACCGTTGATGACAACGGTTCCGGCCGGCCTTGCGCCGGGCCGGTTCAGGAAGGCCCGCCTCGAGCGGGCCTTTTTGCGTCTGCTCCCGAGGCGACAGGGTCCTGCGCGCGCTGTCGCGATAATCCGCCGATGCAAGTGTTCCGAGGTCTGCACCACATCCTGCTGGCCGATGGCGGCGCGTCGGCCGTCACGGTCGGCAACTTCGATGGCGTGCACCGCGGCCACCAGGCGATGCTGGCGCTGCTCAAGAGCGAGGCCGAGCACCGCGACCTGCTCAGCACCGTGCTGACCTTCGAGCCCCATCCGCGCGACTTCTTCGCCGCGCGTGCCGGCACCCCGGCCAAGGCGCCGGCGCGCATCGCCACGCTGCGCGACAAGCTCGGCGAACTGGCGCGCTGCGGCGTGCAGCGCGTCGTCGTGCTGCGCTTCGACCAGACCTTCGCCGACCAGTCGCCGCAGGCCTTCATCGACGACGTGCTGCTGCGCGGCGTGAAGGCGCGCTACGTGCTGGTGGGCGACGACTTCTGCTTCGGCGCGAAGCGGGCCGGCGACTACGCGATGCTCGACGCCGCCGGCGAACGCCAGGGCTTCGACGTGGCGCGGATGATGAGCTACGAGGTGCACGGCCTGCGCGTCAGCAGCTCGGCGGTGCGCGAGGCGCTGGGCGCCGGCGACATGGCGCTGGTCACCCGCCTGCTGGGGCGGCCCTACAGCATCAGCGGCCACGTCACCCACGGCCGCAAGCTGGGCCGCGAGCTCGGCGCCGGCCCGGACGGCGGCGACGGCTTCCGCACGCTGAACCTGCGTTTCCCCCACCCCAAGCCGGCCGCGCACGGCATCTACGTCGTGCGCACCCACGGCCTGACCGCCGAGCCGCTCGACGGTGTGGCCAGCCTGGGGGCCCGCCCCACGGTGGACGACAGCGGCCGGGTGCTCCTTGAAGTGCACTGCCTGGACTGGCCTGCGCACCTGGGCGCCGAGGGGGGCTACGGTAAACTCGTCCGCGTGGAACTGCTGCACAAGCTACGCGACGAAGCCCGCTACGACGGGCTCGCTGCGCTGACCGCCGCGATCGCGCAGGACGTGAGCCAGGCGCGCCAGTGGCTGACGAGCAGCCCGCACGCGGCCCATGCGGCCGAGCGCCGCCAGACCACCCGCGATCGAATTCAGGGCCGCTGACCCTGCGGCGCCGGCGCCCGCTGCGCCGACGCACCCCCTGCCCTGTCCCCGCCGCGCGCCGCCCGCGCGGCCGCGCCGAGAACGCCATGAGCACCGACCAGCCCACCGACTACCGCGCCACGCTGAACCTGCCCGACACGCCCTTCCCGATGCGCGGCGACCTGCCCAAGCGCGAACCGGGCTGGGTGAAGCAGTGGGAGCAGCAGGGCACCTACCAGCGCCTGCGCGACGCCCGCGTCGGCCGGCCGCGCTTCGTGCTGCACGACGGCCCGCCCTACGCCAACGGCCAGCTGCACATCGGCCACGCGCTGAACAAGGTGCTGAAGGACATGATCGTCAAGGCGCGTCAGCTGGCCGGCTACGACGCGCTCTACGTGCCGGGCTGGGACTGCCACGGCCTGCCGATCGAGAACCAGATCGAGAAGCTGCACGGCCGCGGCCTGGGGCGCGACGAGGTGCAGGCGAAGAGCCGTGCCTATGCCACCGAGCAGATCGAGCAGCAGCGGGCCGACTTCAAGCGCCTGGGCGTGCTCGGCGCCTGGGACCAGCCCTACCGCACGATGGACTTCGGCAACGAGGCCGGCGAGATCCGCGCGTTGAAGCGCGTGATGGAGCGCGGCTTCGTCTACCGCGGTCTGAAGCCGGTGTACTGGTGCTTCGACTGCGGCAGCTCGCTGGCCGAGTTCGAGATCGAGTACGAGAACAAGTCCTCGCCGACGGTGGACGTGGCCTTCCTGGCCGCCGAGCCGCAGAAGCTCGCCGCCGCCTTCGGCCTGCCGGCGCTGGCCAAGGACGCGTTCGCGGTGATCTGGACCACGACGCCATGGACCCTTCCCGCCAACCAGGCGCTGAACCTCAACCCCGAGCTCGAGTACGCGCTGGTCGACACCGAGCGCGGCCTGCTGCTACTGGCCAATGCGCTGGTGGAGAAGTGCCTGGCGCGCTACGGCCTGGCCGGCACGGTGCTCGCCACGACCGCCGGCCAGGCGCTCGAGGGCCTGGAGTTCCACCATCCGCTGGCCCACGTGCACCCGGGCTACGCGCGCCGCAGCCCGGTCTACCTGGCCGACTACGCCACCGCCGAGGACGGCACCGGCATCGTCCACTCGGCGCCGGCCTACGGCGTGGAGGACTTCAACTCCTGCATCGCGCACGGGATGAAGCACGACGAGATCCTGAACCCCGTGCAGGGCAATGGCGTGTACGCGGCCGAGCTGCCGCTGTTCGGCGGCCAGTTCATCTGGAAGGCCAACCCGCTGATCGTGCAGGCGCTGCAGGATGCCGGCCGGCTGATGGCGACCGCGAAGCTCGAGCACAGCTACCCGCACTGCTGGCGCCACAAGACGCCGGTGATCTACCGCGCCGCGGCGCAGTGGTTCGTGCGCATGGACGAGGGCGAGGGCGTGTTCACCGTCGACAAGGCGCCGAAGACGCTGCGCCAGACCGCGCTGGCGGCGATCGACGCCACCGCCTTCTACCCCGAGAACGGCCGCGCCCGGCTGCGCGACATGATCGCCAACCGGCCCGACTGGTGCATCAGCCGCCAGCGCAACTGGGGCGTGCCGCTGCCCTTCTTCCTGCACAAGGTGAGCGGCGAGCTGCACCCCGACACGCTGGCGCTGATGGACCGCGCCGCCGCGCTGGTGGCGCAGGGCGGCGTGGAGGCCTGGTCACGGCTCGACCCGCGCGAGTGGCTGGGCGAGGCAGCCGGCGATTACGCCAAGAGCACCGACATCCTCGACGTGTGGTTCGACTCCGGCTCGACCTTCTTCCACGTGCTGCGCGGCAGCCATGCCGGCGCCGGCCGCGACGACGGCGGGCCCGAGGCCGACCTCTACCTCGAGGGCCACGACCAGCACCGCGGCTGGTTCCACAGCTCGCTGCTGATCGCCTGCGCGATCGAGGGCCGTGCGCCCTACCGCGGCCTGCTGACGCACGGTTTCGCGACCGACGGCCAGGGCCGCAAGATGAGCAAATCGCTCGGCAACACCGTGGTGCCGCAGTCGGTGAGCGAGAAGCTGGGTGCCGAGATCATCCGGCTGTGGGTCGCCAGCACCGACTACTCGGGCGACCTGAACATCGACGACAAGATCCTCGCACGCGTGGTCGACGCCTACCGGCGCATCCGCAACACGCTGCGCTTCCTGCTCGCCAACACCAGCGACTTCGACCCGGCGACCGACGCGGTGCCGGACGGGCAGTTGCTGGAGATCGACCGCTACGCGATCGACCGCGCGGCGCAGCTGCAGGCCGAGATCCTGGCGCACTACGAGGTCTACGAATTCCACCCGGTGGTCGCGAAACTGCAGGTCTACTGCAGCGAAGACCTCGGTGCGTTCTACCTCGACGTGCTGAAGGACCGGCTCTACACCACCGCCCCGAAATCGCTGGCGCGGCGCAGCGCGCAGACTGCGCTGCACCGCATCACCGGCGCGATGCTGCGCTGGATGGCGCCGTTCCTGAGCTTCACCGCCGAGGAGGCCTGGCCGATCTTCGCGCCGGGCGTGTCGCCGTCGATCTTCACGCAGACCTATACCCCCTTCGCGCCCCCCGAGGCCGCGCGCCTGGACAAGTGGACCCGTGTGCGCGAGATCCGCGATGCCGTCAACAAGGAGATCGAGGCCGTCCGCACCGCCGGCGCGGTGGGCGCATCGCTGCAGGCCACGGTGGCGGTCGGCGCGCCGGCCGACGACCTGGCGCTGCTGCAGTCACTGGGCGAGGACCTGAAGTTCGTGTTCATCACCTCGGCCGCCACCGCGGCGGCGGCCGACGCGCTGACGGTCGCGGTCACGCCGAGCAGCGCCGCGAAGTGCGAACGCTGCTGGCACTACCGCGACGACGTCGGCGCCGACCCGGCCCACCCGACGATCTGCGGCCGCTGCACCAACAATCTCTACGGTGCCGGCGAAAGCCGCACGGTGGCCTGACGCCATGGCCAGGACAACGACCTTCGGCCGCGGCGGCCTGCTCACCTGGCTGGGCGTCGCACTGATCGTGATCGTGCTGGACCAGCTCACCAAGACGCTGATCCTCGGCCACTTCCAGTACGGCGATGCACGCCACGTGACGGGCTTCTTCAACATCGTGCGCGTGCACAACACCGGCGCGGCGTTCAGCTTCCTGGCCGGCGCCTCGGGCTGGCAGCGCTGGTTCTTCGTCGGCCTGGGCCTGGTGGCGGCCGGCTTCATCGTCTGGATGCTGCGCAGCCAGGGGCACCAGCGCCTGTTCGCCTGGGCACTGTCGCTGATCCTCGGCGGGGCCATCGGCAACGTGATCGACCGGCTGCTGCACGGCTACGTGGTCGACTTCCTCGACGTCCACTGGGCCGGCTGGCATTTCCCGGCCTTCAACATCGCCGACAGCGCCATCACCGTGGGCGCCGCGCTGCTGATCCTCGACGAACTGCGGCGCGTGCGACGCGGCTGACGACCGGGCGGCCGCGGGGCCGGCCCCGCCGCTGCCACCGACCTTGTGCTCGGTGTCTACCCGCTAGGACCGCGGGCCGCGCAGCGTCTACGCTGCGCGCATGACCTCCGACAACCCCGCGCCACTCGGACCCGCACCCGACCTGGGTCCGCCGCCCGGCGCAGCGCTGACCGCCTTCGACCTGCCGCTGGCCCGACTGCACCTCGGCGACCCGCTGCGCTGGCTGGCGGCCGGCTGGCACGACTTCCGCCGCTGTCCCGGACTGGGCCTGTTCTACGGCGGCTGCTTCGTGGCGATGGGCTGGTTGTTGATGCTGGTGTTCCGCCATGCACCGGCCTACACGCTGGCGCTGTCGGCCGGCTTCCTGCTGGTCGGCCCCTTCCTTTGCACCGGGCTCTACCACGCGAGCCGCGCGCTCGAACGCGGCGAGCGGCCTTCGCTGGCCGCGTCGCTGTGGGCCTGGCGCGAACGGCCGGGCAGCATGGCCCTGTTCGGCGGGGCCCTGCTGATCCTCGAGATGCTGTGGGGACGCGCCGCGCTGATCGTGTTCGCGCTCAGCTTCGACGGCATGCCCGACTTCAAGGGCTCGCTGCTCGCGCTGCTGGACCCGCAGAACCTCGGCTTCATCACCGCCTACGTCGGGGTCGGCAGCGTGTTCGCCGGGCTCATCTACGCGGTGAGTGCGGTGTCGATCCCGCTGCTGCTCGACCGGCCGGCCGACGCGATCACCGCCGCCCTGGTCAGCCTGCGGCTGGTGCTGACGCAGACCGGCGTGATGCTGGCGTGGGCGGCGCTGATCGTCGTGCTGGTCGTGCTGGCGATGCTGCCGGAGTTCCTGGGCCTGCTGGTGGTCGGGCCGGTGCTGGGTCACGCGTCCTGGCATGCCTACCGCAGTGCGGTCGGCGCGCCCGGCACCGCGGGCGGCTGAGCCGCCCGGCTCAGGGCAGCAGCACGCTGCAGCCGGTGGTCAGGCGGGCCTCCAGGTCGCGGTGCGCCTGCGCCGCGTCGGCCAGCGCATAGCGACGCTCGACCGGGATCCTCACCTCGCCGCTGCCGACGACAGCGAACAGGTCGTCGGCCATCGCCTGCGTGCTCTCGCGCGTGGCGATGTGGGTGAACAGCGTCGGTCGGGTCACGTACAGCGAACCCTTGGCTGCCAGCACGCCCAGGTCCACCGGCGGTGCCTTGCCCGAGGCGTTGCCGAAGTTCGCCAGCAGGCCGAAGGGCTGCAGCACGTCGAGCGACTTCTCGAAAGTGTCGAGGCCCACCGAGTCATAGACCACCTTCACGCCACGCCCGCCGGTGAGCTCCTTCACGCGCGCGACGAAATCCTCGCGCCGGTAGTTGATGGCGTGCTCGGCGCCGTGCTGCACGGCCAGCGCGCACTTCTCGTCGCTGCCGGCGGTGCCGATCAGGCGCAGGCCCAGCGCGCGCGCCCACTGGCAGGCGATCAGGCCCACGCCGCCGGCCGCGGCATGGAACAGCACGCTGTCGCCCGGCTGCAGGCCGCCCTGCGGCAGCGTCTTCTTCAGCAGGTACTGGACGGTCAAGCCCTTGAGCATCATCGCGGCCCCGGTCTCGAAGTCGATGCCGTCGGGCAGTTGCACCACGCACTTGGCCGGCATCACCCGCGCCTCGCAATAGGCTCCCGGCGGCGCGCTGGCGTAGGCGGCGCGGTCGCCGGCGCGCAGGTGCGTCACGCCGGCGCCGACCGCCTCGATCACGCCGGCCCCCTCCATGCCCAGCGTGAGCGGCATCGGCAAGGCGTACAGGCCGCTGCGCTGGTAGACGTCGATGAAGTTCAGCCCGCAGGCATGGTGGCGGATGCGCACCTCGCCGGGACCGGGTTCCCCGATCGGCAGGTCGACGAGTTGCATCGCGTCGGCACCGCCGGCGTGCGGGACCTGGATCGCTTTGACGGTGGCTGCGGGCATGCGGGAGTCCTCGGGGGTTTCGTGTTCTCCGGTATCGTGCCAGGGTTCCCAAACCCCTTGCCGATGCGCCGACTTCGACCTGCCCCCAACCTCGCCATCGCCACGCTGTGGGCCGACCTGCTGGGGCAGGCGGGCATCGCGGCCACGGTGCAGCGGGCATTCGCCAGCAGCATCGCCGGCCAGGTGCCGCCCGACCAGGCCCTGCCCGAGGTCTGGATCCAGCACGAGGAGCAGTTCGACCGCGCCAGCGTCATGCTCGACGAGCTGACGCACTGCCCGCCGCATCTGTGGGTCTGCCCGGGCTGCGGCGAGCGCATCGACGGTCCGTTCGAGCAGTGCTGGAACTGCGGCGCCGCCATGCCGCCCGACCCGCCGAGTCGGCTCTGAGCTTCGATGACCGGCCTGACCCCTCGCGTTGCCCTGCTGATGACCCTGCCGCCCCTCATGTGGGCCGGCAACGCGGTGGTCGGCCGGCTCGCGGTGGGCAGCGTGCCGCCGCTGACGCTGAACCTGCTGCGCTGGGGGCTGGCCCTGCTGTTGCTGCTGCCGCTGGGCTGGCGGGTGTTCCGCGCGCCGCGCGAACTGGCGGCGCGCTGGCCGCACCTGCTGCTGCTCGGCACGCTGGGCGTGGGCAGCTACAACGCGCTGCAGTACCTGGCGCTGCAGACGTCCACGCCGATCAACGTGACGCTGATCGCCGCCAGCATGCCGGTCTGGATGCTCGCGATCGGCGCGCTGTTCCATGGCGTGCGTCCGCAGCGCCGCCAGCTCGCGGGCGCCGCGCTGTCGCTGGCCGGCGTGGCGCTGGTCATCGCGCGCGGCAACCCGGCGGCGCTGGCGCGCGTGCAGTTCGTCACCGGCGATCTCTACATCCTGGTGGCAATCGTCGCGTGGGCGTTCTACAGCTGGATGCTGGCGCGCCCGCCGGAGCATCTGCGCGGCGCGCGGCAGCCGCTGCTGCAGGCCGAGGGGCAGGTGCCGCGCCCGTGGACCTGGTCCGAGGTGCTGCTGGTGCAGGTGGCGTTCGGACTGATCAGCGCTGCGGCGGCCGCCGCGGGCGAGCAGGCGCTCGGCAGCGCGCCGATCCGATGGAACGCCTGGGTGGTGGCCGCGCTGCTGTTCGTCGCCGTCGGCCCCTCGCTGATCGCCTACCGCTGCTGGGGCCTGGGTGTCGCGCTGGCCGGTCCGGCGGCGGCGGCCTTCTTCGGCAACCTCACGCCGCTGTTCGCCGCGCTGCTGTCGGCCGCGCTGCTGGGCGAGCTGCCGCAGTGGTACCACGGCGTGGCGTTCGCACTGATCGTGGCCGGCATCGGGGTGTCGACGCGACGATCGACGCCCGGACGCCGCGACGGCCCCTAGACAGCCCCTCTCCAGCCCCTAGTCCGACGAACGTTTGGTCGCATCCGTGGCGCGGTCGGCTCGCTATGATCGGCGCAGGCAGCCGCTCCCATGCACACCTCCCGCGACGTCGCCCTTCCTCAAGCGCACGACTGGCATCGGCTCCCGGGGCTGATGATGGCGATCGGCCGCGACGCGCGCCTGCTGGCCGTGAACGAACCGCTGGCGGCATGCACCGGCTGGCACCGCGACGCCGCCGCCGACGGCGAGGCGTGGCTCGACCGGCTCTCCGCGCCGTCGCGCCGCGAGCTGCTGAAGGCACTGGACCATCTCGACACGGCCGACCGCTTCCGCCTCGAGCTGCAGTTCCGCCGGCCCGGCGGCGAGGTCGGCTGGCTCGAGTGCGATGCGCGCTGGAACCGCGACACCGAGCTCTGCCTGTGCGCGCTGCACGACGTGAGCGCGCGCAAGCGCACCGAGCTCGCGCTGCGCGAGCAGACCACGCAGCTGCGCGTGCTGGCCGACAACGTGCCGGCGCTGATCGCCTACTACGAACAGCAGGGCTTCCGCTGCACCTTCGCGAACCGCCACTATGCGAGCGCACTGGCTGGACCCCCGAGAACATCCTCGGCCGCACCGCGGCCGAGATCGTCGGCGAGCGCGGCTGGCAACAGATCCGCCCCTACATCGAGCGGGTGGTCGAGACCCGCGCCCAGGTGTCCTACGAGCGCGAACTGACCGATGCCGCCGGCCGGCCGCAATGGCTCGAGGTCGACGTGCTGCCGAACTTCGACGACGAGGGCGAGCTGTCGGGCGCCTTCGTGCGGGTCACCGACATCACCAAGCACCGGCTGGCCGAGCGCGCCGTGCGCGAATCGGAAGAACGGCTCGCGAAGTTCATGCAGGCGAGCGCCGAGGGCATCCTGTTCCACCGCAACGGCACGGTGATCGACATCAACGAGCCGATCTGCGAGCTCACCGGCTACACCCGCGACGAGGTCATCGGCCGGCAGACCGCGGAGTTCCTGGCGCCCGACCACCTGCCGCGCGCGCAGCAGGCGCTGGCCACCGGCGCCGAGGCGGCGTGGGAGAGCGTCGCGCTCGGCCGCGCCGGAGAACGCATCCCGGTCGAGCTGATCACCCGCTCGATCATGCGCAGCGGCGAGCGGCTGCGCCTGGTGATCGTGCGCGACATCCGCGAGCGCGTGGCCGCGCAGGCGCGCATCCACCACCTCGCGCACCACGACGCGCTGACCGGCCTGCCCAACCGCGCCGCATTCGGCCTGCAGCTCGAGCGACTCACGGCCTCGCACCGCAGCGGGGATGCGCAGATCGCGCTGCTGTTCATCGACCTCGACCACTTCAAGCGCATCAACGACTCGCTCGGCCACCTGGTCGGCGACCTGCTGCTGCAGACCGTGACGGCGCGCATCACCGACAACCTGCGCGCCGACGACCTGGTGGCACGCTTCGGCGGCGACGAGTTCATGGTGCTGATCCCGGGCGTGACCGACCGCAGCGTCGTGGAGCAGGTGGCGGGCAAGCTGCTGGCGGTGATCGAGGCGCCGCTCGAGGCCGCGGGCCGTTCGATCTCGGTGTCGCCATCGATTGGCGTCTCGCTGTTCCCCGAGCATGGCCGCACGCCGGCCGAGCTGATCCAGCATGCCGACGCGGCGATGTACATGGCCAAGGCGCGCGGTCGCGCCAACGTGCAGTTCTTCGACCCGGTGGTGGCCAGCGCCGCCTACGACGCGCTGGTGGTCGAGAGCCAGCTGGCGCAGGCGCTGGAGACCGGGGCCTTCGAGCTCCACTACCAGCCGCAGCTGCGCTCCGGCGACGGCCGGCTGGTCGGGGTCGAGGCGTTGATCCGCTGGCACCATCCCGAGCGCGGCCCGCTGCTGCCCGATGACTTCATCCCGGTGGCCGAGGAGCGCCGGCTGATGCTGCCGATCGGCCAGTGGGTGCTGCGCGAGGCGATGCGCTGCGCCCGGCGCTGGCATGCGCAGGGGCTCGAGCTGCCGATCTCGGTCAACCTCAGCAGCATGCAGTTCCAGCAGCGCGGCTTCGTCGACTCGCTGGCCGAACTGCTGCGGCAGGAGCAGGTGAACGGGGCATGGCTGGAGCTCGAGCTCACCGAGCGCATGCTGATGGACGACCTGGACGAGGTGAAGGCGACGCTGGCGCAGCTCAAGGCGCTGGGCATGCGCATCTCGGTCGACGACTTCGGCACCGGCTACTCGTCGCTCGGTCACCTGAAGGAACTGCCGATCGACAAGGTGAAGATCGATCGATCCTTCGTGCAGGACGTGCCGCAGAACGCCGACGCCGCGGCCATCGTGCGGGCGATCGTGCAGCTCGGCCGCAGCCTGGGCATGACCGTCATCGCCGAGGGCGTGGAGACCGAGGTCCAGGAGCGCTTCCTGCGCGAGCTGGGTTGCGAGGAACTGCAGGGCCTGCGGATCGCGCCGCCGCTCTCGGAGGCCGACCTGCAGCTCTGGGCCTCGCGGCGCTAGGGCCGTTGACGCGACCGGAGGGCTCGCGCCCGTGCTGCGCAGGCCCTAGAACGTGCCGGGGTAGGCCCCGCCGTCCATCAGCAGGTTCTGACCGGTGATGTAGCCGGCCTGGGCGCCACACAGGAAGGCGCACGCCGCGCCGAACTCGGCCGGCGTGCCGAAGCGCCCCGCGGGTTCTTCAGCGCGCGCTGCGCCGTCGTCAGGCCGCTGGCCTGCGCGGCACCCTCCAGCGTCCTGGCGAGTCGTTCGGTCTCGAACGGGCCGGGCAGCAGGTTGTTGATCGTCACATTGCGCGCCACCGTCGTGCGCGACAGGCCGGCCACGAAGCCGGTGAGCCCCGAGCGCGCGCCGTTGGACAGGCCCAGGATGTCGATCGGCGCCTTCACCGCCGCCGACGTGATGTTGACGATGCGGCCGAAGCCGCGCGCCATCATCGGATCGACCACGGCCTTCATCAACTCGATCGGCGTCAGCATGTTGGCGTCGAGCGCCGCGATCCAGGCGGCGCGGTCCCAGTCGCGGAAGTCGCCGGTCGGCGGACCGCCGGCGTTGTTCACCAGGATGTCGACCTGCGGGCAGGCCGCCAGCGCCGCGGCGCGGCCTTCGGCGGTGGTGATGTCGCCGGCCACCGCGCGCACGTCGATGCCCGGGTGAGACGCGCGCAGCGCGCTCGCGCCGCTTGCAGCGCCTCGGCCCCGCGCGCCGTGATCACCAGGTTCGCGCCCTCGGCGGCGAGCGCCTCCGCGCAGCCCAGGCCGAGCCCCTTGCTGGCAGCGCACACGAGCGCCCACTTGCCGCTGATGCCCAGATCCATGTCGTGCTCCTTGTCGTTCAGCGCGCCCGCGCCAGCAGCCAGATGCCCACCAGCACCAGCGCCGTCCCGGCCGCGATCCAGGCGGTGAAGGGCTCACCGAGGATCACGATGCCCATCAGCAGCGTGCTCATCGGTCCCACCATGCCGGTCTGCGCCGCCAGCGTGGGGCCGATGCGCTCGATCGCCATCATCACCATCAGCACCGGCGCCACGGTGCAGACCGTGGCGTTCAGCAGCGACAGCCACAGCGCCGGCTCCGGCACGGCCAGCGCCACCGCCGGCGAGCGCAGCACGAAGAACTGCGCGATGCACAGCGCGCAGGCCACCGTGCTCGCCAGGCCGACCAGCCGCATCGAGCCCAGGCGCTGCACGAGCTCGCCGCTGTAGACCAGGTAGACCGCATAGCTCACCGCGCTGGCGAACACCAGCAGCGCGCCCAGCACGACGTCGGGTCCCTGGAAGCCGACCTCGTGGCCGAACACGAGCAGCACGCCGAGGTAGCTGACGCCGATCGCCACCGCCTGGGGGCGCGTCACGCGCCGGCCGAACAGCAGCACGCCGAAGGCCAGCACCAGCGTCGGGTTGAGGTAGAGGATCAGCCGCTCCAGGCTGGCGCTGATGTACTGCAGGCCCAGGAAGTCGAGGAAGCTCGCCAGGTAGTAGCCGGTGACGCCGAGCAGCAGCACCATGCGCCGGTCGTGCGCCGTCAGCGGCGGCCTGCCGCGGCTGGCCCACCAGGCCATCGCCAGGAACAGCGGCAGCGCGAACAGCATGCGGAAGAACAGCACCGTGACGGCGTCGAGGCCGTGGCGGTACAGCAGCTTGGCGACGATGCCTTGCCGGAGAAGGCGATCGCACCGGCCATCGCCAGCGCCAGCCCGCCCCAGGGCAGGCCGGGCCGCGCCGCGGACGGCGGTGGCGACACTACCAGCCCACCGCCTGGCCGTCGCGCCGGGGGTCGCTCGCGGCGACGTAGCCCTCGACCGCCGGATCGCCCAGGCGCCAGATGAACTGCCCGGCGCCGAAGTCCTGGTAGCTGTCCTGGATCACTTCCATGCGGTGGCCCAGCGCCGCCAGGCCCTGCACCGTGGCCGGGTCCATGCCGGCCTCGACGTTGATCTCCAGGCCGGCGTTGTAGCGCCAGCGCGGCGCGTCGCAGGCGGCCTGCGGGTCCTGGCCGTAGTCGACCATGCGCACCAGCGTCTGCAGGTGACCCTGCGGCTGCATGTTCGCGCCCATCACGCCGAAGCTCATGCGCGGCGCGCCGTCGGCATCGCTCAGGAAGGCCGGGATGATGGTGTGAAAGGGCCGCTTGCCCGGTGCCACGACATTGGGGCTGCGCGCGTCCAGGCTGAAGGCGTGGCCGCGGTTCTGCAGGCTCAGGCCCCAGTCCGGCAGCACCACGCCGGACCCGAAGCCCATGTAGTTGCTCTGGATGAAGCTCACCATCATGCCGGTCTCGTCGGCTGCGGTGAGGTAGATGGTGCCGCCCTTGACCGGGTTGCCGGCGCCGAAGTCCTGGGCGCGTTTCGGGTCGATCAATCGGGCCCGGGCGGCCAGGTAGTCGCCGGCCAGCAGCTGTTCGGCACTCACCTCCATGCTGCCGGGCTCGGCCACGTAGCGGTAGACGTCGGCGAAGGCGAGCTTCATCGCCTCGATCTGCAGGTGTTGCGACGCTACGCTGTCGACCGGCAGCGAGGCGACATCGAAGTGCGCCACGATGCCGGCCGCGAGCAACGCCGCGAGCCCCTGCCCGTTCGGCGGAATCTCGTGCAGCACCTGGCCGCGGTAGGCCTGGGCGATGGGCGTGACCCATTCGGGTCGGTAGGCGGCGAAGTCCTGCGCGGTCAGCGCGCCGCCCTGCACGCGTGCCTGCCGCGCCAGCGCCTCCGCGATCTCGCCACCATAGAACGCCGCACCGCGCGTCGCGGCGATCGCGCGCAGCGCCCGGGCCGCACCCGGCAGCTTGAACAACTCGCCGACCCGCGGCGCGCGGCCCTGCGGCAGGAAGGCCTCGGTGAATCCGGGCTGAGCCACCAGCGCCTCCACCTGGGCGGCGGCGGCCCACTTCTGTCCCACCACGACCGGCACCGCATAGCCGCGCTCGGCCACCTCGATCGCCGGCGCCAGCAAGTCGCCGAAGGGCAGCTTGCCGAAGCGCTCGCTCAACGCCAGCCACGACGCCACCGCGCCAGGCACCGTCACGCTGTCCCAGCCGCGCGCCGGCGGCGCGATCGTGTCGCGACCGTACTTGCGATGGAAGTACTCGGGCGTCCAGGCCTGCGGCGCGCGGCCCGAGGCATTGAGTCCGTGCAGCGCCTGCCCGTCCCACAGGATGCAGAAGGCGTCCGAGCCCAGGCCGTTGCTGCAGGGCTCGACGATCGTCATGACCGCGGCGGTGGCGACCGCGGCATCGACGGCATTGCCGCCAGCCGCCAGCATGCGCAGCCCGGCCTGGGCCGCCAGCGGATGCGAGGTGGCGACGACGTTGCGTGCGAACAGCGGCAGGCGCTGGCTGCCGTAGCCCGCCCGGTAGTCGAAGGGGTTCATGGTTCGATTATGGGCAGCGGCCTCGCCGCTCGCTGCCCGGACCGTCCTGCCACAGCCGGATGCGGGGGCTTGGAGAGCCCCCGGGGCGCAGCGTCAGTCGGCGTCCTGGAAGGCTTCTTCGCGCTTGCTGCGGATCGAGGGCAGCATCACCACCACGATCATCGCCACCGCCGCCAGCAGCAGGGCGGCCGACAGTGGACGGGTCGCGAAGGTGCTCCAGTCGCCGCGG
Source organism: Methylibium sp. T29-B (assembly GCF_000576225.1). Taxonomy (NCBI): domain Bacteria; kingdom Pseudomonadati; phylum Pseudomonadota; class Betaproteobacteria; order Burkholderiales; family Sphaerotilaceae; genus Methylibium; species Methylibium sp. T29-B. The sequence continues at coordinate 25,678 of NZ_AZSN01000013.1, forward strand.
CTCAGCAGCAGCGCGCGGCGCAGGTTCTCCTCCATCATCGGCCCGAGGATGAAGCCCAGCAGCAACGGCGCCGGTTCGCAGCTGAGCTTGTAGAACAGGTAGCCGATCAGACCGAAGCCGGCCGCCATGTAGACATCGAAGTTGTTGTTGTTCAGCGTGTACAGGCCGATGCAGCAGAACGTGAGGATCGCGGGGAACAGAAAGCGGTAGGGCACCGTCAACAGCTTGATCCAGATGCCGATCAGCGGCAGGTTCAGCACCACCAGCATCAGGTTGCCGATCCACATGCTGGCGATCAGGCCCCAGAACAGCTCGGGGTTGCTGGTCATCACCTGCGGGCCGGGCTGGATGCCCTTGATGGTCATCGCGCCGACCATCAGCGCCATCACCGCGTTGGGCGGGATGCCGAGCGTGAGCATCGGGATGAAGCTGGTCTGCGCGCCGGCGTTGTTGGCGCTCTCCGGACCCGCGACGCCGCGGATGTCTCCCTTGCCGAACTTGCGCGCGTCCTTCGCGACCTTCTTCTCCAGCGTGTACGCGGCGAACGAGGCCAGCAGCGCGCCGCCGCCCGGCAGGATGCCGAGCACCGAACCGAGCGCCGTGCCGCGCAGCACCGCAGGCGCTGCCAGCTTGAAGTCTTCCTTGGTCGGCCACAGACCGCCCACCGACTTGGTGAACACCTCGCGGTGCTCGGGCGGCTGGCCGAGGTTGGCGATGATCTCGCCGAAACCGAACACGCCCATCGCGATGGCGACGAAGCCGATGCCGTCGGTCAGCTCGGCGATGTCGAAGCTGTAGCGCGGCACGCCGGAGATCACGTCGGTGTTGATCTGGCCCAGCAGCAGGCCCAGCACGATCATCGAGATGGCCTTCACCAGCGACCCCGAGGCCAGCACGACCGCGCCGATGAGGCCCAGCACCATCAGCGAGAAGTACTCGGCCGGGCCGAACTTGAAGGCCAGCTCGGTGAGCGGCGGCGCGAACGCGGCCAGGATGATGGTGCCCACGCAACCGGCGAAGAACGAGCCCAGGCCGGCCGTGGCGAGCGCGGCGCCGGCACGGCCCTGGCGCGCCATCTGGTAGCCGTCGATCGCGGTCACGACCGAGCTCGACTCGCCCGGCACGTTGATCAGGATCGCGGTGGTCGAGCCGCCGTACTGCGCGCCGTAGTAGATGCCGGCCAGCATGATCAGCGCCGGCGTCGCGTCGAGCGCGTAGATCGACGGCAGCAGCATCGCGATGGTGGCGACCGGGCCGAGGCCGGGCAGCACGCCGATCAGCGTGCCGAGCACGCAGCCGAAGAAACCGTACAGCAGGTTCTGGAACGAGAGCGCGACGCCGAAGCCGGTCGCGAGGTTGTTGAGCAGGTCCATGACAGTGCGCCTCGCTTCAGAAGCCCAGGAAGGTGGGCCACATCGGGATCGTGAGGTTCAGGCCCTTCACGAACACCAGGTAGCTGCCGACGGTGAGGATCACGCAGGTCGCCAGCACGCCTTTCCAGTGGAACTCGTCCCCGCCGAAGCTGGCGATCACGATCAGGATCGGCACCGTGATCGCCATGCCCAGCCGCGGCAGCAGCGCGCCGAACAGGATCACCGCGCCCAGGATCAGCAGCAGCGGCTTCCAGGCGATGCGCCCGATCGGGTCGCCCCCGTCGCTCTCGATCGTCAAGGCCTTGAACAGCACCGCCGCACCCAGCAGCGCGAGGATCAATCCCAGCAGCAGAGGAAAGTAGCCCGGCCCGGGCTTGGCCGACGTGCCGAAGCTGTAGGTCGTCGCGCCGATCGCGAAGCCCAGGCCGATGGCGACGAACATCACGCCGGACACGAAATCTCGCTGACTCTTGATCTTCACCGGATGCCTCCTCGCGGTCCGTGCCCTGTGGCACTGTTGTGAACCCGATTCTAGGAAGCGCCCGGCGGCACGCTCTGTGTGGTTTACACGTAGCGTCCGAGAGCCCCGGCGCGATGTCAGCGTCGGTCTAGGTCTCCCAGCGCGGCGTGGCGCGCAGCACCTCGTCGATCGTGGTCAGGCCCTGCGCGACCTTCATCGCACCGGCCAGTCGCAACGGCTGCAGGCCCTGCTTCACGGCCTGCCTGCGCAGGGCTCCGGCGTCGTAGTGAGGATGGATGCTCGACTGCAGTGCGTCGTTCAGCTCCAGCAGTTCGTACAGGCCGGCCCGCCCGCGGTAGCCGGTGTGGCGGCATTCGAGACAGCCGACGGGCTTGCAGGGCCGGTACTCGCCGTTGAGCTTCCAGGGCCGGATGGCCTCGTCGAGCACCTCGCGGCCGGCGGCACTGTCGTCGGGCTGCTTGCACGACGGACAGAGCGTGCGCACGAGGCGCTGCGCCAGCACGCCGATCACCGTCGCGCCGATCAGGTAGGGCGGCACGCCGAGATCGGTGAGCCGCGTGACGGCCGCCGCGGCGTCGTTGGTGTGCAGCGTGCTGAACACCAGGTGCCCCGTGAGCGCGGCCTGGATCGCCATCTCGGCGGTCTCGAGGTCGCGGATCTCGCCGACCATGATGATGTCCGGGTCCTGCCGCATCAGCGCGCGCAGGCCCTCGGCGAAGCCGAGGTCGAGCACCGGCTGGACCTGGGTCTGGTTGAAGGCCGGCTCGATCATCTCGATCGGGTCCTCGATGGTGCAGACATTGACCTCGTCGGTCGCCAGGCGCTTGAGCGTGGAGTAGAGCGTGGTGGTCTTGCCCGAACCGGTGGGGCCGGTCACGAGGATGATGCCGTGCGAGCGCGTGACGAGCTCCTCCCACAGTCGCACCTCGTGCGGCGCGAAACCCAGTCCCGACAACGGCTTGACCGCGGCATCGGGGTCGAAGATGCGCATCACCATCTTCTCGCCGAACGCCGTGGGCAGCGTGGACAGACGCATTTCCACATCGCGCGACGTGCCCTCGGGGCCGGGCCGGCGCGTCTTGATGCGACCGTCGAGAGGGCGTCGCTTCTCGACCACGTCCATGCGGCCGAGCAGCTTGATGCGGCTCGTCATCGCGCCCATCACCGACAGCGGCACCTGGTAGACGGTGTGCAGCACGCCGTCGATGCGGAAGCGGATCGCCCCCATCTCGCGGCGCGGCTCGAGGTGGATGTCGGAGGCGCGCTGGTCGAAGGCGTACTGCCACAGCCAGTCGACCACCTGCACCACGCCCTGGTCGTTGGCGTCGAGCTGCTTGTTGCTCTTGCCCAACTCGACGAGTTGCTCGAAGCTGGCCGGCCCGGCGCCATCGCCGCTCTTCTGCGCCGCACGCACCGAGCGCGACAGCGTGTAGAACTCGGTCGTGTAGCGCTGGATCTCCAGTGGGCTGGCGAGCGCGAGCTTGATGGTCTTGCGTGTGTGGGCCTCGATCTGCGGCAGCCAGTCGGTGTCGAAAGGCTCGCAGGTCGCCACCAGCGCCTCGGTCGGGCCGACCTGCAGCGGCAGCGCGCGGCGGCGCTCGGCGTAGGTGGCCGACATCACGTCGGCCACGCGCGCCACGTCGACCTTCAGCGGGTCGATGCGCACATAAGGCAGCTGGCAACGCTTGGCCAGCCACTCGGTCAGCGATTCGACATCGAGCGCCGCGCCGGTGGTCGCATGCACCAACCGGCGCCGCTCAGCCGCACCAGCGGGTGCTGCGCGCTGTCGCCGGCGGCGAAGCGCTGCGCCACGCGCTTGCCGTCGGCCAGCGTGATCACGCCGTCGGTCAGCAGCCAGGTGACGAGCTGGCGCCAGTGCAGCGGCCCTTGCGGCGCCGCGTCGGCCGCGGGAAGCGCCGTGTCAGCGGAGGCCGGCGCGCGCGCGGCAGCGGGAGTGCGAGCGGTCATGCAGGTTTCGTCAGGCAGCAGTGGGGAGGCGTTCGGGCAGATTCTGCAAGAGCTTGAGCCATTTGCGAGCCGGCAGGTCGAACTTTGCCTCGATCGCCGCGGCACGGCGTTCGAGTTCTTCACGCCCCGGCCGATCGCCGCCTCGCCAGGCCAGCAGGATGGTGTTGCCCTCGCGGGTCGGCTTGAGCATCAGGATCCGGTCGGCACCGAACACCGCGGCGATGCGCCGCGCGCTGCGATCGAAGCTCACGTCGCGGCCGAACAGGTTGACGCTCATCACCCCACCCTCCGCCAGCAACGCGCAGCAACCGCGGTAGAAGGCCTCGTCGTCCAGCACCGGGGCCGCGGCATCGTGGTCGTAGAGATCGACGCACAGCGCATCGGCCTGGCCGGCGTGCGCCGCATCGGCCGCGTAGGCACCGGCGTCGGCCTCGATCACCGCCAATCGTGCGTCGTCGGCCGGCAGCTTGAACCACACGCGGCACACGCCGATCACGCTCGGGTTGATCTCGACCGCGGTGGTGCGCCAGCGCAGCTTCTTGTGACAGAAGCGCGTGATGGCCGCCGCCCCCAGGCCCAGCTGCACCGCATGCGGAGGCTCGCCGTCGGGGTCCTTCTCGACCACGGCGCCGTGCAATCGGTCCGAAAGCAGCATCCACGCCATCATCCGCTGCACGTACTCGAGCTCGATCTTCTGCGGCTTGGCGATGCGCATCGCGCCCTGCACCCAGGGCGTGCCGAGGTGCAGGTAGCGCACGCCGTCGAACTCGGACATCGTGGCCGGCGCGAGCGTCGGCTTCCTGGGCTTGCGGGAGGTCGCCATCAGGAGGTAGGGATCAGTCCGTGTTGTTCGAAGACCGCCCGCCAGGCCGCGAGCTTGCGCTCGAAAGACCAGCTGGCGTTGGCGGGGCTGGTGGAGGGCAGCCGGTGCACCACCAGCCCGAGCGCGGCGGTGAGGCGCGCCGACCGCGCCGACTCCCCACCGTTGTGGGCCACGGCCTGCCAGTTCGGCGCCAGCCGGCGCAGGCCGGCCAGGTCGTTGGGCCGCGCGTCGCGGATCGCGCTGTCCAGGCTGCCTTCGCGCCGGCAGGTGGCGTACACGTCCCACAGGCCGAGACCGCGCGCGGTGAGCTCCTGCAGCCGCCGCGGGTAGTCGAGCGCGCGCAGGTCCACGCCCCACAGCGCTGACAGCAGCGGCCAGAAGTGGTTGCGGGGATGCGCGTAGTACTGCTGTGCGGCCAGCGAGGCCGCGCCGGGGAAACTGCCCAGCACCACCAGGCGCGTGGCCGGGCCGACGACCGGCGGCAGGCCGGACAGAGGCGGCAGCGTGGCAGCGTCGGCCCGCGATCCGGCGGCCAGGGCATCGGGCGCCTGCGGTCGGGTCATGTCGACGCTCCCACGGCATCGAGCGCGGCCAGGCGCGGCAGGGCCGTGCGCGCATTGGTCTGGGTCGCGTGCGCCAGCGCCTCGAGCGTCAGGCCTCGCAGGGCGGCCAACCCGGCGGCGATGCGCGGCAGTTCCGCCGGCTCGTTGCGGCTGCGCTCGCCGGCGGTGCGCTGGGCCACGGTGCGGTACAGCCACTGTGGCGGGATGTCGGGCGCATCGGTCTCCAGCACGATGGCCTCCAGCGGCAGTTCGGTCGCCAGCCGGCGCAGCTGCAGTGCGCGCTCGAAACTCATCGCGCCCCCGAAACCGAGCTTGAAGCCCTGGGCCACGAAGGACTGCGCCTGCTGGGCGCTGCCGTTGAACGCGTGTGCGATGCCACCGACCTCCGGCATGCGGCGCAGGTGCTTGAGCAGGCTGTCGGCCGAGCGGCGCACGTGCAGCAGCACCGGCAAGCCGGCCTCGCGCGCCATCGCGAGCTGCTGCACGTAGAAGTGCTCCTGCTTCGCGCGATCGAGCCCCGGCACGAAGTGATCCAGACCGATCTCGCCGACGGCGACCAGCCGGGGGTCGTCGCGGTGCGCCGCCAGCGCCTCGCGCAGCGCATCGAGCGCCGCGTCGTCGAGCGGGCCGGTGTACATCGGGTGGACGCCCAGCGCATAGGCCAGCCCGTGGCGGTGCGCCAGGTCCCGCACGGTGTCGAAGTCGAACGGCGCGACCGCGGGCAGCACGATCTGCGTCACCCCGGCATGGCGCGCACGCTCGACCACGGCCGTCCGATCGGCATCGAACTCCGGGGCATCGAGGTGGCAGTGGGTGTCGGTCCAGCCGGCGGGCACGGTGGGCGTGGCCATGGCGACATTAGACCGCGGGCCGCGCCACCGCCCCATCGGGCGCCGGCAGGCGCAGCGGTTCTGTGGGTAATCCTGGGCCCGCAACGGACGGGCTCGCCCCTACCCTAGCGCGTTTGCTTGCGTCACACGGCCCGATCGGCCCCAAAGGAGACCCCGGATGAGCGATTTCTATGGCGACGCGCAGCGCCAGCTTCAGGACCGGTTCGGCAGCCGCGCGCTGGCGGACCGCCTCACCGAACTGATCATTCACGACGAAGTGCAGGACGACGAGCGCGGCTTCATCGAGAGCCGTGACATGTTCTTCCTCGCCTCGGTCGGCGCCGACGGTCAGCCGTCCTGCTCCTACAAGGGCGGCGCCCCGGGCTTCGTGCGGGTGGTCGACGCCAGGACGCTGGCCTTCCCGAGCTACGACGGCAACGGCATGTTCCTGTCCACCGGCAACATCCGCGCCAGCGCGAAGATCGGCCTGCTCTTCATCGATTTCGAGACCCCGCACCGCCTGCGCGTGCACGGCGAGGCCTCGATCGCCGACGACGACCCGCTGAAGGCCCACTACCCGGGGGCAGAGCTGGTGGTGAGGCTGGCGATCTCGTCGATCTTCGTCAACTGCCCGCGCTACATCCACCGGCACCAGAAGATCGCACCGTCGAAGTACGTGCCGCAGGCCGCCTGCGAGGCGCCGCTGGCGCAGTGGAAGCGGATCGACCTGGTGCAGGACGTGCTGCCGGCGCAGGACGTGGCCCGTGTCCCCGCGGCGGGCGGGGTGATCGACTTCGGCAACTACCTGGGCAAGGTGGCCGCCGGAGACGGCTGAGCGCTCAGGCGTCCAGCTGCGCCGCTTTCGCCAGCGCGCGCAGCAGGCCGCGGTTGATCTCGGCCGGATCGGTGAACAGGCCGTCGCAGGCCTCGCGGATCGCGTCCAGAGCGTTGCCCTCGACCGCGCGCACCAGCGTGCAGTACGGGGCATAGGGCCCGGACTCGTCGGCCAGCGCTTGGTACACCCGCTCGGGCACCGGGATCGTGCTCAGCAGATCGGAGAACGGCTGCTTGAACATGCGGTCGAGCAACGAGAACACGCCACAGATGAAGAGCTCGTTGCGCATTTCCTCGTCGCCGAGGTTGCGCACCAGCTCCTCCATCAGCATGCCCCGTCGCACGGCGGCGAACATCACCGGTTTGAGGTTGGCGTCCTTGCTGCCGGTGGCCAGCAGCAGTGCCAGCCAGCGCTTGAGCCGGCTGTAGCCCAGCATCATGATGGCGTGGCGGAACGAGCTGATCTCCACGCTCAGCCCGAAGGCCGGCGAATTGATGTAGCGCATCAGCTTGAAGGCCAGCGTCGGGTCGCGCCGCAGCGTGTCCTCGAGCTTCTCGATCGGCTCCTGCTGGTCGACCCGGTGGATCAGCTCGACCATCACCTGCAGGTCCGGCGTCGCCGCCTTGGGGTCCTTTTCCTTGCTGACCGACGAGTGCGCGATCGCATCGTCCATCGGCCAGCCGAGCACCGCGACCGCGCCGCGCGCGAACGAGGCCTCCATGTCGACGAGCGTGTTCACGCCCGACTGCACGTAGCCGATGCTGCGCGTGAAGCCGGCGGCCGGTGCCGTCTCGCCGACGCGGCGGTCGTCGGCCAGGTCGACGATCGAGTAGCGGAAACAGGGCAGCACCTCGCGAGGCAGTTCGCGCAGCGGCCGGCCCTTGATGAGCAGGGTGCTGCCACGCGCATGCAGGTCCTGGATGGCCTGGGTGTGCGCCTCGTCGCCGGCCATGAAGGCCGGGATCTCGATCATCACGTTCGGCGTCGGCTGCGCCTGCAGCAGGCCGGTCAGCAGGTTCTCGCTGACGACGTTCAGCGACACCTGGCCGCCGCCCTCGGGCCACACGCCGGCCACCTCCTCGAGCAGGCCGGCCGCGTCGAGTTCGGCGCCGGGCTGCAGCGGGAACACCGTCAGACGGGTCGCGCTGACCGTGCGCTGCCGGTCGATCATCGGGGAGTAGCTCAGCGCCACCTGGCCAAGGAGGGAGTCACTCACGAAAGGGTCTCCGCAGACGAATCACACATTGAGGTACTGGAACAGCGACAGGTTCTGTACCGAAGCATAGGACTTCAGCGCTGCCTCGTAGCCGGTCTGTTGTTTCTGGAACGTGGAAATCGCCTCGACCATGTCGAGATCCTCGGCCTGCGAGCGGTCGGTCTGCGCGGCGAGCTTCTGCCCGCTCAGGCGCTCGGCGGCGCGGTCGATGCGGTTCAGCGTCTCGCCCGCCACGGCGCGCTGCGCCGTCAGCTTGGCGCTGGACGCGTCGATGTCGCGCAGCGCGGTGGCCACCGACTGCGCGATCTGGCCGTTGTTGCGCCCGGGCGTCTCGAGCTCGGTGGCGACGCGGTCGAGCACATCGAAGATGCTGAGCGAGGCCGAGGACGGGGTGATGTCGAAGCGGTCGGCGTCGGCCGGCGCGCCGGTCACGGTGAACGACAGGCCGTCGATCTCGATCGCCTGCCCGCTCTGGTAGGGCACGTCGGTCAGTGCGGTCGGGTTGCCGTCACGCAGCACGGTGTAGGTCGTCACGCCGCCGGCCACGGTGAAGCTCAGGCTGTAGGGATCCCCGGTCGCAGCCGACGGATCGATCACGCTGCCGGTGTTGATCCACCCGGTGCCCGCCTGCTGGGTGGCACTGGTCACGAACACGCCATTGCCGCTGGAGGCCTGCAGCCAGGTACTGCGGCCATCCATCGTCAGCGGCAGCGGCTCGGTGGAGGGCGCGCCGGTCTCGCCCGACACGCCGCGGAACTGCACTCCGGTCGGCGTGTCGACGAACGGCGGGTTGCTGGCGCCCTGCCCGGCGAACAGATAGCTGCCGGCGCCGTCGGGACTGTTGGCGATGGTCAGCAGTTCGGCGCGCATCTGGCGCAGGCTGATCGCGAGGTTGGCGCGCTCGGCGTCGCTGAAGCTGGCGTTGCCGGCCGAGACCACCGAGTCGCGCGCCTGCTGGAGCAGGCCCAGCGCGTCGCCGAGGGTCGATTCGGTCTGGCTCACCGCGTTCATGCTGGCGTCGATGGCCCGCTGCGTCGCGGCGCTGCGCGCCTCGACGGCGAGCGCCCGTTCGGCCCGGGCGGCGGCCGTCGGGTCGTCGCTGGCGCGGTTGACGCGCTTCAGGCTGCTCATCTGCTCCTGGCTGCGGCTCAGCTCCTGGGCCCGGCGCTGCAGGTTGGCGATGGTGGCGTCGTAGGTGCTGGAAGTGCTCACGCGCATGGAGGAATCCTCGTCGTGTCGATCGGTCAACGGGCGGCGACGCTGAGCAGCGTGTCGAACACGCTCTGCGCCACCTGCAGGACCTTGGCAGCGGCCTGGTAGGCCTGCTGGAACTGGATCAGGCGGGCGGCTTCCTCGTCGAGGTTCACGCCGGACACGCCGGCGCGCGCCGCCTCGGCATTGGTCGCGACGGCGGTGGAGATGTTGCTCGACGAGCGTGCGCTCTGCACGCGAACGCCGATGTCGGCCATCGCGCTGGCGTAGGCGCTGGTGATGCTCTCGCCGGCCGACACCACACCACCGGCCAGCAGCTGCTCGCCCACGATGCCGGCGTCGCGCAGGGCCAGCAGCGACAGCGCGTTGCCGTTGTTCGCGGCCGGGAAGGTGGTGGGCGCGACCTGCACAGCGTCGCCGCTGCGCGGTACGCCGGCCAGCGTCAGTTCGAAGCCGTTCAGCGCGATGGTCGACCCCGCGGTCCAGGTGCCGGTGCCGCTGCTGACCACCGCGTTGCCGGCGTCGCGCAGCTCCCAGTTGTAGTTGCCGCTGTCGTCGGTGAAGCTGATGTTCGCGGTCTGGGTCGGGTCCAGCGCCGTGCTGGTGACGGTGAGCGAGCCCACCGTGGCGGTGCCGGTGTTGCCGGAGGCCACCGTCGCGACCACCGGCGACGACGCGGCGATGCCGTTGGGGTTGTTGAGCACCCGCGCCATGCCCTGCGCGGCCTGGCTCACCGGCTGCAGCAGGAAGCGGTCGGTCGCGCCCGGCGCCGGCGTGCCGATGGCGAGTGTGAAGCCGTCGACGGTGTCGCCGTCGGCGACGGTGCGCGTCACGCCGTCGCTGAGCCGGGTCAGGAAATACTGCCCCGGCGTGCTGGCGTCGGTGCGGAGTTCGTAGTCGCTGGCCTGCAACTGCTTCGGATCGGCCACGGTGAGCGAGACCGAAGACAGGAAGTTGCCGCCGGCATCGCGCGCATTGGTCGACGCCGGCAGCGCCGCGGGTGCACCTAGCGCGAACAGCGGTGCACCGCTGCCCGCCGGCTGCCCCAGGTCCAGGCCGAGCGACTGCTGGCGGTTCACCGCGCCGGCGATCGCACTGGCCAGCTGCCCGATCATCGCCCGTGCGTCGGCCAGATCCTGGTTCTGGAAGGCCAGCAGGCCGGGCAGCTTGCCCGCCACCAGCGAGTCCTCGGGCAGCAGGCGCTCGCCGCCGGCCTCGCTGATCGCCAGGCGCACCTTGGCGGCGTCGTAGGCGTCCGGCACGACCTTGAGCTGCTGGGCATTGCTGCCGAGCACCAGCCGCTGGCCGCCGCCGATGAAGACCCCGAGCGAGCCGTCGTCGGCCTCGATGGTGGTGACCTGCACGTAGCTGCCGATCTCGCTGATCAGCTGGTCGCGCTGGTCGAGCAGGTCGTTCGGCGCATGGCCGCTGCCCTGCGCCGCGGCGATCTGGCGGTTGATGTCGGCCACGCGCTTGGCCAGCGTATTGACCACCGTGACCGAGTTCTTCACGTCCTCGGTCACGCCGCTCTGCAGCGCGTCGAGCTGGCTGTCGGCGGCACGGAACCGCGAGGCCAGTTCCTCGGCGCGCGCCAGCACCACCTGGCGCGCCGAGGCATCCTGCGGGCGGTTGGCCACGTCGACGAAGGCATTCAGCAGGTCGCCCGCGGCATAGCCGAGGCCGGACTCGCCGGTCGGGAACACCTTCTCCAGGCGTTCGAGCTGTTCGAGCCGCGCCACGTCGCGTGCGGCCTGCGACTTCGACATCGCGGCGTCGCGCGTCAGGAATGCGTCGCTCGCCCGCGTCACGGTCTGCACGCTCACGCCCTGGCCGAAGAAGCCGGCGCCGGTCGACTGACCGCCGGCCGTGCCGAGCTCGACCTGCTGGCGCGAGTAGCCGGGCGTGTTGGCATTGGCGATGTTGTTGCCGATCGTCTGCAGCGTCGCGTAGTTCGCGAACATCGCGCGCGTGCCGAGGGACATCAGGCCGGCCATGGGCTACTCCTCACGCGGTCAGGGTGCGCTGCAGGCGCAGCGTGGTGTTGATGACGCGACCGAGCTTCGCGGCATAGGCCGGATCGGTGGCGTAGCCGGCGCGCTGCAGGTTCACCGCGAAGCCTTGCGCGGTGCCCCCCTGCTCCACCACCTTGGCGTAGCGCGGGCTGTTCTTGATGAGGCTGGCGTAGTCGCGGAACGCGTCTTCCGGCGTCGCGTAGGCGCGGAACTTCGCCTTCACCTTCTGCGGCTGGCCGTTCACGTACTCGGTCGTGGTGACCTCGGTGACGGCGCCCTTCCAGCTGGCGCCGGCCTTGATGCCGAACACGTTGTGGCTGCTGCTGCCGTCGGCGTTCTTGATCTCGCGCTGGCCCCAGCCCGATTCGTGCGCGGCCTGGCTCAGGATGAAGGCGGCGGGGATGCCGGTCTCGGCCTCGGCCTGCTCGGCGGCGCTGTTGTGGCGCGCCACGAAGTCCTGTGCCCGCGACGCGCCGGGCAGGCGATTCCACACCTGCGCACCCTCGGCAGCGCCGGCCCGCGCCGTGGGCGCAGTGACGGCGGCGACCTTGCCGTTGAGCTGCTGCTCGAGCTGCCGCGCGATCTGGGCGCTCAGCCCGCCGGGCAGGCCGGTGAGCTTCTGCGCGAACTGGGTGTCGAGCAGCTCGGTGCCCATCTGGGTGCCCGAGTTGTCGAGCATGCCGCTGGACATCGTGGCCTGGCGCATGCTCTTCATCAGCTGCTGCATGAACAGCGCCTCGAACTGCTTGGCCGTCTCCTTGATCGCCGCACGCGGGTCGGCGCTCGCGTTCGCCTGCAGCGAGCGCAGCGCGTTGGCGTCGAGGCCGACGGTCGACTTCACGTCAGATCACCTCGAGCTCGGCATTCAGCGCACCCGCCGCCTTGATGGCCTGCAGGATCGCCAGCAGTTCCTGCGGCGTCGCGCCGAGCGAGTTCAGCGCCTTCACGACGTCGGTGAGCTGCGTGCCGGCCGGCAACTGGATCAGCGAGCCGGCGTCCTGCTTGATGGCGATGTCGGCGCGCTCGGCCACCACCGTCTGGCCACTCGACAGCGGGCCCGGCTGGCTGATGACCGGCTGCGAGCTGATCGTGACCGACAGGTTGCCGTGCGCCACCGCGCAGGGGTTGAGCGTGACGGACTGGTTCACCACCACCGAGCCGGTGCGGGCGTTGACGACCACGCGCGCGGCCGGCGCGGCCAGGTCGATCGGCAGGTTCTCGATGTCGGCCAGGAAGGCCACGCGCGCATTCGCGTCGGCCGGCATCAGCACGCGCACCGTGCGGCCGTCCAGCGCCTGGGCGGTGTTCGCGCCCATCTTGCCGTTGATCACGCGCGCCACTTCACGCGCGGTCGAGTAGTCGGCGGCGTTGAGGTCGAGCTGGATCGCATCGCCCTGGGCCAGCGGCGTGGGCACGCCGCGCTCCACGGTGGCGCCGCCGGGCACCCGGCCCGCGTTGAGCGTGTTGACCTGGACCTTGGAGCCGCCGGCCGAGGCGCCGGCGCCGCCGATGATCAGGTTGCCCTGCGCCAGCGCGTAGATCTGGCCGTCGGCACCGCGCAGCGGCGTGACGACGAGCGTGCCGCCGCGCAGGCTCTTGGCATTGCCCATCGACGAGACGTTGATGTCGATCTGCTGGCCTGGCTGCGCGAACGGCGGCAGCGAGGCGGTGACCATCACCGCGGCGACGTTGCGCAACTGCACGCTGGTGCCGGGCGGCACCGTGACGCCCAGCTGCTGCAGCATGGCGTTGAGGCTCTGCGTTGTGAACGGGGTCTGGGTGGTCTGGTCGCCGGTGCCGTCGAGGCCGACGACGAGGCCGTAGCCGATCAACTGGTTGGAGCGCACGCCTTGCACGGCGGCCACTTCCTTCAGGCGCGCGGCCTGGGCATCGACCGGCCACCAGACGGCCGCACTGGCGATGAACAGGCTGAACGCGATCAGCAGGCGCAGCAGCAGGTCGGCGCGCTGTTCGGCAGGGAAGAAGGGGCGGTGCATGGTGGTGGCTTTCCCAGGGGGATGCCACCATTCTGGAAAACTTTAGAGTGGCAGAACGTTCAAAAAGAAGCGTCCCAACCAGCCTATTCCCTGCGCTTCGGCCTGGGCACCGCGGCCGCGCTGCTCGATGCGCACGTTGGCGATCTGCGCCGACGCGACCGAGTTGCCGGGCTGGATCGCCCGCGGGTCGACCTGGCCGGAGAAGCGCAGCACGTCGACATGCTGGTTCACGCCGATCTGCTTCTCGCCGCTGATGACGAGGTGCCCGTTCGGCAGCACGTTGATCACGGTGGCCGTGATGGTGCCGCTGAAGGTGTTGGCGCTGGCCGTCGTGCCCTTGCCCTCGAAGGCCTGCTCGTTGCTGCCGGTGGCCGAGGCGCGCTTGAAGGAGTTGGGCGCGAAGAACGGCAGCGCCGAGATGCTGCCGTTGACCGAGCCGTTCTTGTCGATGCTGCTGGTGGACTGCTGGCTGGCCGCCACCTTCTCGACGATCTGAACCGTGATCGTGTCGCCGACCAGGCGCGCGCGGTGGTCCTCGAACAGCGGCCGGTAGCTGGCGCCCTGGAAGATCGCGCCGTTGTTGACCGGCGGTGCCACCACCGCCTGCGGCAGCACCGGCGAGGTGTCGGCGATGTCGACCTTGGGCGCCATCGCCTGGCAGCCGAACAGCAGGACGAGCGGCGCCAGCGCAGCGACACGGCAGAGGGCGAAGGACATGGCGGCGGCTTTCAGGCTCACAGCTGGGCCAGCTTCTGCAGCATCTGGTCCGAGGTCTGGATGGCCTTGGAGTTGAGTTCGTAGGCGCGCTGGGTCTGGATCATCGCGACCAGTTCCTCGACCACGTTGACGTTGCTGCCCTCGACGAAGCCCTGGGCGATCGCGCCCAGGCCGTTGCTGTCCGGTGCGCCGGCGTTCGGCGTGCCCGAGGCCGCGGTCTCGGTGTAGAGGTTCTCGCCGCGCGGCTCCAGGCCGGCCGGGTTCACGAAGCTCGCGAGCTGGATCTGGCCGACCGTCTGCGCGGCGGCCTGGCCGGGCAGCGTGACGCTCACGTTGCCGTCGGCACCGATGGTCACGTTCTGTGCATTGGCCGGGATGGTGATGCCGGGCTGCACGACGTAGCCGTTGTTCGTGACCAGCTGACCCTGCGCACTGACCTGGAAGGCCCCGTCGCGGGTGTAGCCGGTGGTGCCGTCGGGCAGCTGGATCTGGAAGAAGCCCTGGCCCTTGACCGCGAGGTCGAGCGGGTTCGTGCTCTGCTGCAGCGAGCCCTGGCTGAACTGGCGCGAGGTGGCGACGGCGCGCGTGCCCAGGCCGAGCTGCAGGCCGGTGGGCAGCTGCGTCTGCTCGGAGCTGTTGGCGCCGGGCTGGCGGATGGTCTGGTACATCAGGTCCTCGAACACCGCGTGCGAACGCTTGTAGCCGTTCGTCGCGCTGTTGGCGAGGTTGTGCGAGATGTGGTCCAGCTGGGTTTGCTGGGCTTCCATCCCGGTCTTCGAGATCCAAAGGGAACGCATCATGGCGGGGGGCTCCTCATCGACCGATCATGACGGGGATGAAGGCGAGCGAGAGCGGGATAAGCGCCCGGATCGGGCCCCAGTTCCGCCGGGGCCCGGACATCAGCCGTTCATCGACAGCAGCTGGCTGGCGGCCTTCTCGTCGCCCTCGGCCGTCTGCAGCATCTTCATCTGGCTCTCGAACTGGCGCGCCGCAGCGATCATGGCCACCATGTTCTCGATCGGGTTCACGTTGCTGCCTTCGAGCGTGCCTTCGGCCACGCGCGCGTTCGGGTCGACCGGCAGGTCGCCGTCGGCGGCGCGGAACAGGCCGTCATCGCCGCGCTGGAGCGCGGCCTCGGGCGTCACGAGCTTGAGGCGGCCGACCGAGGTGACGCCGCCGTTGGCCTGCTTGACGCTGACGGTGCCGTCGGCGGCGATCTGCGGCGACGAGTTCGCCGGCAGTGCGATCGGGCCGCCATCGCCCAGCACCGTGAGGCCGCCGGAGGTCTTCAGCGTGCCCTCGGCATCGACCTGCAGCGAGCCCATGCGGGTGTAGGCCTCGGTGCCGTCGAGCCCCTGCACGGCCAGCCAGGCGTTGCCCTGCATCGCCACGTCGAGCGCGCGGCCGGTGGCGGCCATCGGCCCCGGGGTGGGGTCGTAGCCGGTGGTGGTCTCGAGCGAGTAGACGCGCGTGCTGGCGCCGTCGCCGCGCACGGGCACGGCGCGAAAGGCCTGCAGCTCGGCGCGGAAGCCGGTGGTCGAGGCGTTCGCGAGGTTGTTCGCGAGCGTCTCCTGCCGCTGCATCGTCGCCTTCGCGCCCGACATCGACAAGTAGATCATCCGGTCCATCGCGACTCCTCAGTGCCCGCTGCAATCAGCGCAGGTTGACCAACGTCTGCATCATCGAGTCCTGCGTCTTCACGGTCTGCGCGTTGGCCTGGTAGACGCGTTGCGCGGTGATCATGTTGACCAGCTCGCCGGTCAGGTCGATGTTGCTTTCCTCCAGCGCGCCGGACTGCAGCACGCCGAAGTTGCCATCGCCGGCCGCGCCGACCACCGGATCGCCGGAGGTGAAGGTGGTGGCCAGACGTTGTTGCCAGCGGCTGCAGGCCCTGCGGGTTGCGGAAGTTGGCGAGCTCGAGCTGGCCGCCCGGCTTGGACTGGCCGTTGCTGTAGCGCGCCATGATCACGCCGTTGGCCTCGATCGAGATGCCCGACAGCTGGCCGGGCGCGTAGCCGGTCTGCGACATGTCGGTCACGCCGAAGCCCGAGCCGTACTGCGTCGCGCTCGTCACGTCGAGTTCGATGCCGGTGATCGGCAGCGTGGTGCCGCCGGCGGCGTTGGTGGTCGCGGGGATGTTGATCGGCACCGCACCGACCGGCGCCGTCGGCGCCGAGCCGTTGGCCGGGAAGGTCATCGTGGTGCTGGGCAGCGCGGCGCCGGTGCCGTCGACGCTGATCGGCGTGCCGTTCGCGGTCACGTACACGTCCCACTGGTCGGCGCCGGACTTCTGGAAGTAGTAGGTCAGCGCCACGTCCTGGCCCTTGGCGTCGTAGACCGTCACCGAGGTGGCGTTGTTGTAGGTGGCCGGATCGTCGAAGTCGATGCCGCCGGTGGCCGGCGTGGTGACGGCCTGGCGCGCGTCGAGGTTCATCTCGATCGCGATGCGGTCGGTCGCGCGCGGCGCGATGCCGGCGGTCGGCAGCTGGATCGCCTGGGCTTGGCCCGGCACGATCACGCCCTGGCCGTCGGCCGGGTAGCCCAGCAACTTGTAGCCCGAGTTGTTGACGATGAACCCCTCGCGATCGATCTTGAACTGGCCGTTGCGTGCGTACATGGTCGGGTTCTTGCCGTCGCTCACCTGGAAGAAGCCCGAGCCGTTGATCGCCAGGTCCATCGGGTTGTCGGTGGTGGTGATGTTGCCCTGCGTGAACTGCTGGGCCACGGTGGCGAGGTTGACGCCGATGCCGACCATGTTGGTGCCCGAGCCGTTCAGCGCGTTGGCGTACACGTCGCCGAACTCTGCGCGCGAGCTCTTGGCCCCGAAGGTGGATGCATTGGCGACGTTGTTGCCGATGATCTCGAGGTTCTTGCTGGCGGCGTTCAGACCGGACAGACCTTGCTGGAAGCTCATGGGGAATTCCTCTTCGGTAGGGGGCGGCAGGCGCGGCTCAGGAGATGGCCTTGACCTGGGTGTAGGGGATCGAGCCGCCGAACAGCAGCTCCAGGTTCAGGGTGTCGCCGCTGGTGGAGACGGCCTTCACGAGATCGGTGGTGAGCGGCGTGGCCGTCAGCGTCGTGCTGCCGGCCTTCGCCGTGACGCGGAAGGTCATGCCGTCGGTGCTGGTGCCGGTGGGCGCAGTCCATTCGAAGCCGCTGCGGCCGGCCGAGGCGGCCCCCATGTTGATGGTGTCGACCACCCGGCCGCTCGGCGACAGGATCTCGATCTTCACGCTGTCGGCTGCGTTGGCGAGCTCGAAGCCGCCGGCCGTCGTGCCGTCCTCGCCGAAGTGCAGCTTGCTGCCTGCCATCAGCACGGTGTGGCCCACCAGCCCGGCGCCTTGCAGCACCTGCGAGGACAGCATCTGGCTCGACAGCGACTTCACGGTCTGGTTGAGCGTGCTGATGCCGGTCACCGTGTTGATCTGCGCGATCTGGCTGGTGACCTGCGCGTTGTCCATCGGGTTCATCGGATCCTGGTTCTTCATCTGCGTGACCAGCAGCTTGAGGAAGCGTTCGGAGCCGTCGTCCGTCTTGGTGGTGGTGCTGCCGTTCAGCGCGTCGTACACGCTGGACGAACTGTTGGTGACGGGGGCGGTGGCCATGGCGGATCCTGTTCAGGAAGGAGTCGTTACTGACCCATCTGCAGCGTCTTCAGCAGCAGGGTCTTGGCGGTGTTCATCACTTCGATGTTGTTCTGGTACGAACGCGAGGCCGAGATCATGTTGACCATCTCCTCCACCGCATTGACGTTGCTGTAGGTCACGTAGCCGTCGGCATCGGCCTGCGGATGCTTGGGGTCGAGCACCTTGCGGCCCGGGGCGTTGTCCTCGGTGACCTGCGAGACCTGCACGCCGGCGGCGGTGCCGGCTTCGCCGGGCTGCTGGAAGGGCAGGGTCTGGAACACGACCTGGCGCGCCTTGTAGGCCTTGCCGTCGGGGCCGGCCACGGTGTCGGCGTTGGCCAGGTTGGAGGCGACGACGTTGAGCCGCTGGCTCTGCGCGCTCACCGCGCTGCCGCTCACGTTGAAGATGTTCAACATCGACATGATCGTTCCCCTTACTGGCCGGTGATCGCGCTGAGCATGGTGCGCACGCTGCCGTTGATGAAGCGCAGCGTGGCCTCGTAGTGCACGGCGTTGTCGGCGAAGGCCGCGCGCTCGCGGTCCATGTCGACCGTGTTGCTGTCCAGATTGGTCTGGCTCGGCGTGGCGTACTTCAGTCCGGCTTCGCTGCGCGCACCGGCGGTCGGGCTCAAGTGCCCGGCCTGCGTGGCCGATAGCGCATTGCCGGGCGTTGCGGCGCCCGTGGCCTCGCGCAGCGCGGCACCGAAGTCCATGTCGCGGGCCTGGTAGCCCGGCGTGTCGGCATTGGCGATGTTGCTCGCGATCAGGCGCTGGCGCTCCGACCTCAGCAGCAGCGCCTGGGTCTGGAAGTTCAGCGAGTTCGTGAGTCGGTCCATCATGATGAGGTGCCCGGACGGATGGCCACGCTGGGTGGCGATGGTGGGCATTCTTGGTCGTGACCGTCTGAAACATTAGCGGGAATAGGACCCTCTTCCCCGCTCAATTCCCGGCCCGCCGACGCAGGCCGCCCCCTAAAGTCCTGCTCGATGAAGCCGAACGCCGTCCCTGCCGCCCTCGCCCTGTGCCTGCTCCTGCTGGCCGTCGCGACCGCGTCGCTGCCCGCCCGGGCGCAGGACGCCGCGGCCACCGCCGTGCTGGCCGAACAGGTGCGCAGCCTGGCCCTGAAGAGCTCGCAGCCGGCCGCCGGCCTGCGGGTCGAGGTCGAGGCCGGCGCGCTGGACCCCCGCCTCAAGCTGGCGCCCTGCCAGCAGATCGAACCCTATCTGCCCACCGGCTTCAAGCCGTGGGGCCGCACGCGCGTGGGCCTGCGCTGCCTGCAGGGCGAGAAGAAGTGGAACGTCTACCTGCCGATCACCGTCAGGGTGTACGGCCGCGCGCTGGTCGCCGCCAGCGCGCTGCCGGCCGGTACCGTGCTCACCGCCGCCGACCTGCGCGAAGCCGAGATCGACCTCGCGGCCGATCCGGCCGCCGCCCTCACCGATCCGCAGGAGGCCATCGGCCGCTCGCTGCTGCGCATGGTCAGCGCCGGCGAGGACCTGCGCCAGAACCTGCTGCGCGCCCGCCAGTGGTTCGCCGCTGGCGAGACCGTGCAGCTGGTCGCCGTCGGCCCCGGCTTTTCCGTCCAGAGTGAAGGCCAGGCGATCACGCCGGGCCTCGACGGCAGCCCGGTGCGCGTGCGCACCGAGAGCGGCCGCATCGTCACCGGCCTGCCGGTCGGCGAGCGGCGCGTCGAGTTGCGGCTGTGACCCGCGCCTGAACCCGGAGCTTGCCGTGCCATCGCGTCGCTGTTACAAAAGAATCTCTCAAGTTCGGCGAGCCTCGTCGATACCGCTGGGATGTTGAACCGTCCGGGGGCTCTGCCCCTGGATTGCAGGAGTCCGTCATGAAGATCGGTCAAACCTCCACGCCCGCCGCCGATGCTGCGATCCTGGCTCGCTCCAATGCCGAGGCCGGCGCCGCAGCGGCCAAGGCCCGCGTCGCTCAGGCCGCAGACGCCGGCACCAGCACGGTGGAGCTCTCCAGCACTGCGACGGCCCTGCTGGCCGGCGCCAGCAGCCCGGAGTTCGACGCTGCCAAGGTGGAGCGCATGAAGCAGGCGATCGCCGACGGCTCCTTCAAGGTGAACGCCGATGTCATCGCCGACAAGCTGATCGCCAATGCGCAGGAAATGCTCGACGCCGTGAAGCGCTGAGCCCGGTCCGCCGATTCCCACCGCCCTTCCCCACGCCCTCATGCAGACCGATCCGAGCTCCACCCAGCTGCGCGCGTCTGCGCCCCAGATCCTCGAGGCCTCGATCGCCGACGTCGAGCAGCGCCTGGCCGCCCTGGCGCAGGCGCTGCTCGAGCGCGACAGCCGCGGCGTCGACACGGCCGCCGTCGAGCTGCAACGCGCCCTGGCCACCGCCCTCGACTGCTTCAGCCGCCACCGCGGCCC
>NZ_AZSN01000014.1:0-45623 GCF_000576225.1 Methylibium sp. T29-B
CGCCGCAGGGCGGGCAGGCGCCGGCTTCGGCGTCGGTGGTGCGGTGGTCGAGCAGGCGCCCAGCGTCAACGCCAGTGCGGCCCCGAGGCGGGCCACGTGCCAGCGCGTGCGTCGCGCCGACGATTCTTCAGTGCAGGACACGGTAGATCTCCTCCGCCAGTTCTCTCGAAATGCCATCGACGCTCGACAGGTCGTCCACGCTCGCACTGGCCACGCCGCGTGCGCCGCCGAAGCGCTGCAGCAGCTTCGCACGTTTCTTGGGCCCGATGCCGGCGATGTCCTCCAGCCGGCTGCCGCCGGTGCGCACACTGGCACGCCGGGCGCGCATGCCGGTGATCGCGAAGCGGTGGGCCTCGTCACGGATCTGTGCCACCAGCATCAGCGCGGCCGAGTCCTTGCCAAGGTGGACCTTGGCGCGGCCATCGGCGAACACCAGTTCTTCCAGGCCGACCTTGCGGCCTTCCCCCTTCTCGACCCCGACGATCAGGGACAGGTCGAGCCCGAGCTCCTCGAACACGTCGCGCGCCATCGCCACCTGGCCCTTGCCGCCGTCCACCAGCACGAGGTCGGGCAGCCGCGCCGTGCCCTGGGCGGATGCCTCGGCGAGCTTGGCGTACCGGCGCGTCAGCACCTGGCGCATGGCCGCGTAGTCGTCGCCGGGGGTGATGCCAGTGATGTTGTAGCGCCGGTACTGGGCCGGCTGCATCTTGTGCTCCTCGAACACCACGCACGAGGCCTGGGTCGCCTCGCCGGCCGTGTGACTGATGTCGAAGCATTCGATGCGGAAGCGCTCCAACTGGTCGGGTGCCAGGTCGAGCGCATCGACCAGGGCCCGCGTGCGGGCCTGCTGCGAGCCTTCCTCGCCCAGCAACTGCGTGAGCTTGATGCGTGCGTTCTTCTCCGCCATCTCCAGCCACTGCCGGCGCTGGTCGCGCGGCTGGTGCTGGGCCGTAACGCGCACGCCGCTGGCTTCGGTCAGCGCCTCGACGAGCGCCTTGTCGATCGCATGGCTGGTGATCAACAGTGGCGGGGGCGCACCGTCGAGGTAGTGCTGGGCGATGAAGGCCTCCAGTACCCGCACCTCGACGCGGGCCTGGGGCGGGGCCACCGCGGCGACCGGCCCGGCGGCGTCCTCCATCCCCTCGAGTGCACTCGCCTCCTCGACATGCGTCGGGAAATAGGGCCGGTCGCCCAGGTGCCGGCCGCCCCGCACCATGGCCAGATTGACGCAGGCGCGCCCCCCTGCACCACCGCGGCCAGGATGTCGGCGTCCTTGTCGAAGGCGCCGTCGGCGTTGGTCTCGACCGACTGCTGGTGCAGCACCCGCGACAGGGCCCCGAGCTGATTCCGGATCTCGGCGGCCTTCTCGAACTCCAGCGCATCGGCGTACGCCATCATCTGCGCCTGCAGCGTACCCATCACCTCCTGCTGCTCACCGAGCAGAAAGCGCTCGGCGTTGCGGACATCGCGTGCGTAGTCCGCGGCCCCGATGGCCTGCACGCAGGGCCCCGAGCAGCGCTTGATCTGGTACAGCAGGCAGGGCCGCGTGCGGTGGTTGAACACCGTGTCCTCGCAGGTGCGCAGGCGGAACACCTTCTGCAGCAGCTGGATCGATTCCTTCACAGCCCAGGCGCTCGGGTAGGGGCCGAAGTAGCGATGCCGCTTGTCGACCCCACCGCGGTAGTAGGCCATGCGCGGATAGTCGACGGCGGCCGCCGTGCCAGCGGCAGGCGACGGCCCGCCGGCGACCGCGGCGCCGGTGATCTTGAGGTAGGGATAGCTCTTGTCGTCGCGGAACAGGATGTTGAACTTCGGGTTCAGCGTCTTGATCAGGTTGTTCTCGAGCAGCAGCGCCTCGGCCTCGGAGCGCACCACCGTGGTCTCCAGCCGAGCGATCCTGCCGACCATGTGGCCGGTGCGCGTGCCGCCATGGTTCTTCTGAAAGTAGCTCGACACCCGCTTCTTCAGGTTGCCGGCCTTGCCACATAGAGCAGCGTCCCCTGCGCGTCGAAGTAGCGGTAGACGCCCGGCAGGCTGGGCAAGGCCGCCACCTCGATCGCCAGGCGGTCCCGCGCCTCGTCGCCGGCTGCCGCTGTTGCGGCGGCGTCGGGCGGAGGCACCGTGTCGTCGGGGGAAGCGGCCGTCATGGTCGCGGATTGTGCAGCGTGGCCCTGTCGATAATCCCGCCGATGACACAGCCGCTGCGATGGGACCTGTTCTGCCACGTGATCGACAACTTCGGCGATGTCGGCGTGTCGTGGCGGCTCGCTGCCGACCTGGCGCGGCGCGGTCAGCAGGTCCGGCTGTGGATCGACGACCCGTCGGCACTCGCCTGGATGGCCCCGGCCGGGCAGCCTGGTGTCGAGGTGCTGCGCTGGGCCGAGCCGCTGCCGGACCGCGAGCCGGGCGACGTGGTCGTCGAGACCTTCGGGTGCCAGCTCCCTGCGACCTTCGTGCAGCGCATGCGGCGCCCCTGCCCGCCGGTGTGGATCAACTTCGAGTACCTGAGCGCCGAGTCCTACGTGGAGCGCAGCCATGGGCTGCCCTCGCCGCAGCTCGAAGGTCCCGGCCAGGGGCTGAGCAAGTGGTTCCTCTACCCCGGCTTCACGCCGCGCACCGCCGGCCTGATCCGCGAACCTGAGTTGCTGCCGCGCCGTGCGGCCTTCGACGCCACGGCCTGGCTGGCATCCCACGGCGTGCAGCGCCAGCAGGGTGAACGCGTGGTCAGCCTGTTCTGCTACGAAAACGCGGCCTTGCCAACCTGGCTGGACAGCCTGGCCGAGGTGCCCACGGTCCTCCTGGTGACGCCGGACCGGGCGGCACGGCAGGTGCGGTCCGCGCTCGGCGACGGCGGTCGGACGGGTGCGCTGCGAACCGTGATGTTGCCCTACCTGCCACAGGACGAGTTCGATCACCTGCTGTGGGCCAGCGACCTCAACTTCGTGCGCGGAGAGGATTCGTTCTCGCGCGCGCAATGGGCGGGCGTGCCCTTCATCTGGCAGATCTACCCGCAGGTGGACGACTTCCATGCCGTCAAGCTGGACGCCTTCCTGGACCGTTACCTCGACGCGGCCGCACCCGCCCAGGGTGTGCAGATCCGCGCGCTATGGCACGGGTGGAACGGTCTGTCCGGCGTTACCCGGCCGACCTGGCCCGAAGGGAAGGATTGGCAGCGCCTTGCCCGCGACTGGAGCGCGCACCTGGCCGCCCTGCCCGACGCCACCGACTGTCTGCTTCGCTTCGCGGCGGACAGAGGCTAAAATGCCGAGTTGTCTCGAAAGAAGGCGGCGCTGCCGCTGGGCAGCATGGCCGGGCCGCCACGGACCCGCCCCTTCCAACACGGAATCACTATGAAACTCGCACAGGAAATCCGCGCCGGTAACGTGATCATGCAGGGCAAGGACCCGATGGTCGTGCTCAAGACCGAATACAGCCGCGGCGGCCGCAACTCCGCCACGGTGCGCATGAAGATGAAGAACCTGCTGAACGGCTCCGGTGCCGAAGTGGTGTTCAAGGCCGACGACAAGATGGACCAGATCGTGCTCGAGAAGAAGGAGTGCACCTACTCCTACTTCGCCGACCCGATGTATGCGTTCATGGACGCCGAATACAACCAGTTCGAGGTGGAATCCGAGAACATGGGCGACGCGATCCAGTACCTCGAGGACGGCATGCCGGTCGAGGTGGTGTTTTACGACGGCAAGGCCATCTCGGTCGAACTGCCGACCAGCCTGGTGCGCGAGATCACCGAAACCGAGCCGGCCGTCAAGGGCGACACCTCGGGCAAGGTGCTGAAGATCGCGAAGCTGGCCACCGGCTTCGAGATCTCGGTGCCGCTGTTCGTGCAGACCGGCGACAAGGTCGAGATCGACACCCGCACGCACGAGTACCGCAAGCGCGTGTGAGCGAACTCGCTTCGCCGCGAACGAGGGCACCTGCGGGTGCCCTTGCCGTTTCTGGTGCTGCACGGCGGCTGCAGGCACCATCCGGACCATGAACCCAGGGTTCGACTTCGATGCCGCCGTCGGCGCGCCCTTTCGCATGCAGCCGGGGCTGCGCAAGCTGGCGCCGGCGACGGTCCAGTTGACGGCGCTGAACCCGGCCGCACCGGCGTTCGCCGAGAAGCTCACGGTGCTGACGCGGCATGCCGGCGAAGCGCTGCTCTGCGCACCGGACTTCGACCCGCTGCCCGCGTTGCGGGCGCTGGTCCACGAGGCCGCCCGGGATCCCCTCACGGCGTTGAGCGCCGATGAGGAGGGCGTCACCGCCCACCGGCTCGGCGGTCGCGTGCGCTGGGACGGCAGGTTGGCCGATGCCGGCGGCGCGGCGCCCTGGCCGCACGAAGCGGCGCTCGCCTGCCTCACGGCGATGCCGCCCGCGCAACGCCTGTCGGGCCTGCTGAGCCTCACGCTGCACGAGGATCTGGCCATCGTCGATGGCGCGCGGGCCACGCTGCCCTGGATGGCGGTCTGCCTGCCCTCGCACTGGGCGCCGTCCGAGAAGGTCGGTCGCTCCTTCGCTGCGGTGCATGGGCCGGTGGCCGACAACGCCACGCTGATCGCGGCCAGCCAGCACCTGACGCGGCTGGTCTGCCAGTCGCAACGCTGGGAGCGATTCGTTTGGAACCTGACGACGCACCCGTCGCACGACCAACATCCGGCCCGCCACGCGCGGCTGCCTTGGCCCGACGACCCGCAGGCCGTGGCCGAGGCTGCTCACTGGCGCACCGAGCACCAGACCTTCATTCCGCTGCCCGCGCTGCAGCAGGCCGTGTTCACGATCCATGTGAACGTGCAAGCGATGACGCAGGCCATCACGACGCCACGCCAGGCCACTGCATTGCATGCCGCGCTGTCGACGATGAGCGATGCGGTGCTCGCCTATCGCGGCCTCGGCCCGGCACGTGACGCCCTGCTGGTCTGGCTCGCCGCGCGCGCGTCGGCATGAAGACGGCGCCGATCACGCCAGGCCGCCTGGCCTTCTCACCCGACGGCGTGCCGCTGGCGCCGGAGTTCGGCGATGTCTACCACCCGGCGGCGGGCGCGCTGCAGCAGGCACACCACGTCTTCCTCGGCGGTAACCGGCTGCCGGCGCGCTGGGGCGGTCGCGGGCGCTTCGTGATCCTCGAGACCGGCTTCGGCCTGGGCAACAACTTCCTCGCCACCTGGGACGCCTGGCAACGTGACCCGCAGCGCTGCGAGCGGCTGGTGTTCGTCTCGATCGAGAAGCATCCGCTGACGCGCGAGGACCTGGCTCGTGCGCACGCGGCTTCACCGCTGCCCGAATTGGCCCGTGCACTGGTTTCGGCCTGGCCCTTGTCGACGCCGAATCTGCATCCGATCGCCTTCGAAGGCGGTCGCGTGCAACTGCTGCTGGGTTTCGGTGACGTGGCCTTGCTGCTGCCGCAATTGGTGGTGTCGGTCGACGCCTTCTTCCTCGACGGGTTCGCCCCGGCCCGCAATCCTGAGATGTGGGAGCCGCGCCGACTTCAGCGCCTGGGCCGGCTCGCCGCGCCCGGCGCAACCGCGGCGACCTGGAGCGCTGCGCGGGTCGTGCGTGACGGGCTCTCGGCAGCCGGCTTCACGGTGGAAACCACAGCCGGTACCGGCGGCAAGCGCGACATCACGGTGGCGCGATTCACACCAAGGCACATCGCGGTGCCCCCGCCCGGTGGCTGGCATGCGCACGACGCGGCCTCACGCGAAGCCTTGGTGATCGGCGCCGGTCTGGCCGGCTGCGCGGCAGCCTGGGCGTTGTCGCAACAGGGCTGGCAGTGCCAGCTGCTGGATCGTGCGGCGGAGCCGGCCGACGTCACGTCTGGCAATCCGGCCGGCCTGTTCCACGGCAGCTTCCACCGCGACGACGGTCCGCATGCCCGCACACTGCGAGCCGCGGCACTGGCGACCGAACGCCTGGCCGGCGCGTGGATCGCGCAGGCCGAGTGTCCGGCCAGCTCGCTGGCTGCCTGCGCCTCGAATCGAGGTGGTCGGACGACGCGGCGCGCGCGGCAATGGCGGCCCAGCAGATCGCCCCCGGCTATATCGACTGGATGGACCGGGCCGTCGCGAGCACGCTCTCCGGCCTCGCCCTGCCGAGCGGCGCCTGGTTCTACCCGGGCGGCGGCTGGCTCGCGCCGCGCGACTATGCGCGCGAACTGCTTGCGCGCAGTGCTCCCGCTTTCGGGGTGGCACCGACGTGGCGACCATCGAGCGGCATAGCGGCCTGTGGCGCGTGCTCGACGAACAGCGCCAGGTGATCGCCGAAGCACCGGTGCTGGTGCTGGCCAACGGGCTCGGTGCGAACGGCCTGCTGGCCTCCGGCCGCGGTGAGGTGCCGTGGCCGCTGACGGCGGTGCGTGGACAGATCAGCAGCCTGGCGACCGACGGTCACCCCGCCACCCTGCCCTGCCCGCGCCTGCCGGTCGCCGGCGGCGGCTATGTGCTGCCGCAGACGGGCGGTCGGCTGCTCTTCGGCGCCACCAGCCAGCCCGACGACATCGATCCCGCGCTGCGCGATGCCGACCACCGACTCAATCTGCAACAGCTCGCAGGACTGTCGGGCGGCGACGTCGAAGCCTGGTCCAGCCTGCCCTGGCAGGGCCGCGTGGGGTGGCGCGCAGTGACGAGCGATCGGCTGCCGCTGATCGGTGCAGTGCCCGACCTGGAGGCGCTGGACCGCACCTCGCGCGCCGACCAGCCGCGCTTCGTGCCGCGCCAGCGCGACGCGCGAGGCGGTCTCTATGTCTTCACCGGCCTCGGTTCGCGTGGCATCACCTGGGCCGCGCTCGGTGGCCAGTTGCTGGCCTCGTGGATCAGCGGCGCGCCCTGCCCGCTCGAAGCCGATCTGCGCGACGCGCTCGACCCCGCGCGCTACGCGCTGCCGCGCTGGCGCAGCGACTCGTAGAGACAGATCGCGGCGGCAGCAGCCACGTTCAGCGATTCCTGGCCGCCCGGCTGCGGGATGCGCCGCGTTTCGCTGCAGCGCGCCAGCAGCGCCTTGCCGACGCCCTGGCCTTCGTGCCCGAGCACCCAGCCACAGGGACTCGGCAATCGTCCCTCGGCCAGCGCGAGGCCGGCGTGGGAACTGGTGGCCAGCAGCGGCACGCCCAGCGCGTCCAGGTCTCCGACCTCGGCCGATTCGACCAGGTGCAGCGCGAAATGCGCGCCCATGCCGGCGCGCAGCACTTTCGACGACCACAGCGCCGCGGTTCCCTTGAGCGCGACGACCTGCACCACGCCGAGCGCTGCTGCACTGCGCAGGACGCTGCCGACGTTGCCGGCATCCTGCAGCCGGTCGAGCACGACGGTCGCCACCCCCGCCTGCACCGCCGTCGCCTCGGTCGCGTGATCGAGCACGAAGCCCAGCCGGGCCGGCGACTCCAGGCCGCTGAGTTGCGCGAACAGCGCGTCGGCCACGACCGCGATGCGCGGCGCCGCTCGCGCCAGCCGCTGCAACCGCGGATCGACCCAGCCAGCCTCGCTGACCACCGCCTGCGCCGGCACGACGCCGCGCGACACGCAGGCCTCGCACAGATGGTCGCCCTCGAGCCAGACCGCGCGGAGCTTGCGGTAGGCCCCCGGGTCCTGCGCCAGCTTGCGCAGCCGCACGAGCAGCGCGTTGTCGCGCGAGCTGATGAACTGAGGGCCGCTGGTCACGGCCGCCGCTCCAGCAACACCTCGCGCACCGGCGCGAAGCTGCGTCGGTGCGCGCCGCAGGCCCCGTGGACGCGCAGCGCCGCAAGGTGGTCGGGCGTCGGGTAGCCTTATGGCCCGCGAAGCCGTACTGCGGGTGCGCCTCGTGAAGCGCGAGGCAGAGACGGTCGCGATGCACCTTGGCGAGGATCGACGCCGCCGAGATCGCAGCCACCTTCGCGTCCCCCTTGACGATGGCCTCGGCCGGCACCTGTAACACCGGCAGCCGGTTGCCGTCGACCAGCACCTTGTTCGGCCGCAGCCGCAGGCCCGCAACCGCGCGGCGCATCGCCAGCAGCGTGGCCTGCAGGATGTTGAGCGTGTCGATCTCCTCGACGCTGGCCTCGGCGATGCAGCAGCACAGCGCCTTCGCGCGGATCTCGTCGAACAGCCGCTCGCGCACCCGCTCGCTCAGGACCTTGGAGTCGCCCAGGCCGCGGATCGGCTGCACGTCATCGAGGATCACCGCCGCGGCCACCACCGGCCCGGCCAGCGGCCCGCGGCCGGCTTCGTCGACACCGGCCAGCAGGCCCGGGACGTCCCATGACAGGCCGAGCTGCCGGTCGGTCGGCAGGCCCGGCGCCTCAGCCCGCGATGACTTGCGCGATCGCATCGGTGGCGGCGCGAGCGGTGTCGCGCCGGAGCAGGAAATGGAGCTCTGTAAAGCGCCCCGCGATGCGCTCGCAGGCAGCCGGATCGTCGAGCCAGCGCAGCGTTTCGGTGGCCAGCGCGTCCGGCGTCATCGCGTGCTGCAGCAGTTCGGGAACGACAAAGTCCTCGCTCAGCACGTTCGGCAGGCCCACCCAGGCTGGTAGCGCATGTGGCGCATCACCTGCCAGTTGAGCCAGTGGACGCGGTAGCCGATCACCATCGGCCGTTTGAACAACGCGGCTTCCAGCGTGGCGGTGCCGCTGGCCACCATCACCACGTCGCTGGCGGCCATCACCTCGTGCGAACGGCCGTCGACCAGCTCCACCGCCTCCTGCGCACCGGCTTCGGCCACCGCCGCCTCGACCATCGCACGCAGGCCGGGCGCGACCGGCAGCAGGCAGCGCAGGCCAGGCCGCGCCGTGCGCAGCCGCCGTGCGGCGCGCAGGAAGTCGGGAGCAATGTGGCGGATCTCGCCGCGGCGGCTGCCGGGCATCACGGCCACCACGGTCTCGCCGTCACCCAGGCCAAGCGCAGCGCGAGCGGCGGCGCGCGGTACGTCCAACGGAATCGCATCGGCCAGTGGATGGCCCACGTAGCTGGCGGGCACGCCCGCCTTCGCCAGCAGCGCCGGCTCGAACGGAAAGAGGCACAGCACATGGTCGGCCGACGCGGCCAGCTTGTGCACCCGCCCGCCGCGCCAGGCCCAGATCGACGGGCAGACGAAGTGGATGGTCTTGAGCCGGCTGCCTTCAGGCGTGCCTCGAGGCCGAGGTTGAAATCGGGCGCATCGATGCCGATGAAAGCCGAAGGGCGCTGCGCCAGCAGACGGTCGCCGAGCTCGGTACGCAGCGCGACGAGCTGGCGGTAGACCCTCAGCGCCTCGGCGTAGCCGTGCACCGAAAGTCGCTCGCTGGGCCACCAGGCCTCGAAGCCCTGGGCCACCATGTCGGGGCCGCCGATACCGGCCGCCTGCAGCGTCGGCCAGCGGGCCTTCAGGCCCCCCATCAACAAGCCGGCGAGCAGGTCGCCAGAGGCTTCGCCAGCGACCATGCCGAGCTGCATGGTGGTGCTATCTGACGATGCCGCGCTTGGAGGCGGCGAGGAAATCGAGCATCAGCCCGAGATCCTCATCACCGCCGTCGACACCGCCCTGCAATGCGGCGATGGACGCCTTCGACTCGTCGAGCGTCAGCCCCTTGCGATAGAGCAGGCGGTGCATCTGCTTGACCTGGGCAATACGCTCCGCGCCGAAACCGCGCCGGCGCAGCCCCTCGACGTTGAAGCCGCGCACCTCGGCCGGGTTGCCGTCGACCATCATGAAGGGGGGCACGTCCTGCGACAGCGCGGTCTGGAAACCGGCCATCGCGTGCGCGCCGATCTTCACGAACTGATGCACGCCGGTGAGGCCGCCGATGATGACCCAGTCGCCCACGTGCACATGGCCGGCCAGCGTGGCGTTGTTGGCCAGGATGCACTGGCTGCCGAGCTGCACGTCGTGCGCGATGTGCACGTAGGCCATCACCCAGTTGTCGTTGCCGACGCGGGTGACGCCGCTGTCCTGCGCGGTGCCGCAGTTGAAGGTGCAGAACTCGCGGATGGTATTGCGGTCGCCGATCTCGAGCCGGGTGGGCTCGCCAGCGTATTTCTTGTCCTGCGGTGCCGCGCCGATGGAGCAGAACTGCCAGATGCGGTTGTCGGTCCCGATCGTCGTGTGGCCCTCGATCACGCAGTGCGCACCGATCGTGGTGCCGGCACCGATGCTCACGTGGGGACCGATGACCGCATACGGCCCGACCTGGACGTCAGGCGCGAGCTGTGCTTGCGGATCGACGATCGCGGTGGGATGGACCGTGCTCATCGCCGGCGCCTTCAGGCGACGCTGCGCATCGTGCACATCAGCTCGGCACCGCAGGCCAGTTCCCCGGCGACCGTGGCGCGTGCCTTGAACTTGTGGATGCCGCCGCGGACGCGATCGGCCTCGACCTCGAGGATCAGCTGGTCGCCGGGCTCCACAGGCCGCTTGAAGCGCGCACCGTCGATGCCGACGAAATAGATCACCGAGTTCTTGTCGGACTGCAGGTTGTTGTCGGCAAAGCTCAGCAACGCGGCGGCCTGCGCCAGCGCCTCCAGCATCAGCACCCCCGGCATCACCGGCCGGTGCGGAAAGTGCCCGACGAAGAACGGCTCGTTGATCGTGACGTTCTTCAGCGCCTTGATGCGCACGCCGGCCTCGACCTCCAGCACCCGGTCCACCAGCAGGAACGGATAGCGATGCGGCAGTTTCTCGAGGATCTGGTGAATGTCCATCATGGCGTGTTCTCGGCGCCGTTCGCGTCGGCGGCGCCTGGTTCTTGGTCGGAAGCGGCAGCGGCCTGGCGCTCCAGTGCGCGGATGCGCTCGCGCAGCGCCGGCAACTGGCGCAGCGTGACCGCGGTCTTTTCCCACGCGCGATTCTCGGCCAGCGGGAAGATGCCGGTGTACACGCCGGGCTTGTCGATCGAGCGCAGCACGGCCGTGTGAGCCGAGACGTGCACACCGTCGGCGATGCTCACGTGGCCGACCACGCCGGCGCCGCCACCGAAGGTGCAGCCTTCGCCGATGCGCGTGCTGCCGGCCACGCCGGTGAAGGCGGCCATCGCAGTGCCCCGGCCGATTCGCACGTTGTGGGCGATCTGGATCAAGTTGTCGAGCTTCACGCCGTCCTCGATCACGGTGTCGCCGAGCGCACCGCGGTCGATGCAGGTGTTGGCGCCGATCTCCACGTCGTCGCCGATGCGCACGGCGCCCAGTTGCTCGATCTTCACGTAGCCGTGCTCGCGGCTCGGCGCGAAGCCGAAGCCGTCGGCGCCGATGACGGCGCCGCTGTGGACGATGCAGCGGGCACCGACCACGCACTCAAACGCCAGGGTCACGCGCGGATGCAGCCGAGTGCCTGCGCCGACGCGCGCCGCGCGCCCGACGAAGCACTGCGCACCGATCTCCGCACCGTCGTCGATCTGCGCGCCGGCCTCGACGACCGCCAGCGCGCCGATGCTGACGCCAGCGCCAAGCCGTGCGCCGGGATCGACCACCGCGCTCGGGTGCACCCCGGTGACCGCTGCCGGCCGCACGCGCCGCGCCCACCATTGGGTCAGGCGCGCGAAATAGAGATAGGGATCGGGCGTGACGATCGCCGCACCGCGGGCCACCGCTTCGTCACGCAGGGCCGGCGCCACGATCACGCAGCCTGCCGAACTGCCGGCCAGCTGGGCGCGGTAGCGCGGATTGGCCAGAAAGGAGATGGTGGCGGCGTCGGCGTCCTCGAGCGGCCCGATGCGGGCGATGTCGAGTGACTTCGGGCCGATCAGCTCGCCGCCGAGTGCTGCGGCGATGTCGCCGAGAGTGACCTCTGCCGAGTCGATCACCGCGCGGCCACGCGCCTCACTTCGCGCCGTTCAGCGCCTTGATCACCTTGTCGGTGATGTCGACGCGCGGACCCGCGAACACGGCTTCCTGGAGGATGACGTCGTACTTCTCGGTCTCGAAGATCTGCTTGATCACCTTGTTGGCGCGATCGACCACACCGGCCAGTTCCTCATTCTTCCGCTGGTTCAGGTCTTCCTGGAACTCGCGCCGCTTGCGCTGGAACTCGCGGTCCTGCTCGACCAGGTCGCGCTGACGGCGGCTGCGATCGCCTTCGGCCAGGGTGGGCGCATCCTTCTCGAGTTTTTCCGAAGCGGTCTTCAGCTTCGCAGCGACGTCCGCCAATTCCTTCTCGCGTTTGGAGAACTCGGATTCCAGCTTGGCCTGGGCCGCCTTCGCGGGGCCTGCCTCGCGCAGCACGCGTTCGCTGTTCACGTAGCCGATCTTCAGTTCCTGCGCTGCCGCCGCCGTCACTCCGGCAGCGAGCACCGCCGCGGCAAGCATCGGCATCAATGACAAGGTCTTCATCAGAACGCGGTCCCGATCTGGAATTGCAACTTTTGAATTCTATCCTGCGCAAACTTGCGCACCGGCTGACCGTAGCTGATCTTGAGCGGCCCGACCGGCGAGACCCAACTCAGGCCGATGCCGGCCGCGGCACGCAGGTCGCCGAGGCTGAGCTTCTCGTCCTCGCCCCACACGTTGCCGGCGTCGAGATAGCCGAACAGGCGCAGCGTGCGGTCGTTGCCCGAGCCGGGCACCGGGACGTAGAACTCGGCATTCAGGTTGAGCTTGCGGTTGCCGCCGATGTAGGCGCCGGTCACGTCGATCGGGCCCAGCGAGCTCTGGTCGAAGCCCCGCACCGACCCGAGGCCGCCGCCGTAGAAGTTCTTGAAGATCGGATACGGACGGCCGCCGAAGCCCTTGCCCCAGCCGGCTTCGGCATTGAGGCCCAGCGTGTACTTCTTCGACAGCGGAATCCACTGCTGGATCTGGTAGTTGGTGCGCAGATACCGGGTGTCGAGCGCCACGCTCCATTCGGCGTTCAGCCGCTGGTAGAGACCGGAGGTGGGGACCAGCGCGCTGTCGCGGCCGTCGCGCTGCCAACCGAGCGTCAGCGGCAGGCTGTCGGTCGTGTCACCGAAGGCCTCACGGTACAGGAAATAGCTGTTCGGGATCGAGACACCGGCCTCGATCTGGGTCCGCTCCCAGCCCGCGCCGAAGAACACGGTATCGAACTCGCTGAACGGCACGCCGAAACGGATCGCCCCGCCCTGCGTCACCAGCTTGTAATCCTCGCCCTGGCTGTTGATCGGCCTGGCCGTTCGGTAGAACACGTCGATGGCGCGCGAGATGCCGTCGACCGTGAAGTACGGATCGACCGTGCTGACCACGATGTTGCGGTTGTAGCGGCTGGTGTTGACCTCGAAGCCAGGTAGTTGCCGCTGCCGAAGATGTTGTCCTGTCGGATGCCGAAGGTCAGCGAGACCTTCTCCGCGCTGGAGAAGCCGGCGCCCAGTTGCAGATTGCCGGTCGGCTTCTCGACCACCTGGGCGGTGATATCGACCTGGTCCTGCGCACCCGGCACCTCGGCGGTGTCGATGGTGACCTCGCTGAAGTAGCCGAGCCGGTCCACGCGGTCGCGCGACAGCTTGATGCGCCGGCCGTCGTACCAGGACGACTCGAACTGCCGGAATTCGCGCCGCACCACCTCGTCGCGGGTGCGGGTATTGCCTGCCACGTTCACGCGGCGTACGTAGACCCGGCGGCTCGGCTCGCCGACCAGCACCACCTCGACGCGCCCGGTGGCACGGTCGATCTCGGTCCGCGGCTCGACGCGTGCAAAGGCGTAGCCGAACGCGCCGTACATCTCGGTGAAGCGGCGGGTCGTTTCGGCGACCGTCTCGGCGCGATACGCCTCGCCCGGCTTGATGGCCACCAGCGCCTTGAAGTCGTCTTCCTTGCCGAGGTACTCACCCTCGAGGCGGACCGCCGTCACGGTATAGGGCTGACCTTCGGTCACGTTGATCGTGATCGAAATGTTCTGCTTGTCCGGCGAGATGGCCACCTGGGTGGAGTCGACGGTGAACTCGAGATAGCCGCGGTTCAGGTAATAGGCGCGCAGTGTCTCGAGGTCGGCATTGAGCTTGGTACGCGAATAGCGATCCGTCTTCGTGTACCACGTGAGCCAACCGCCGGTGGTCAGCTCGAACTGCCCGAGCAGCGTGCTTTCCGAGAACACCTTGTTGCCGGTGATGCGGATGTCGCTGATCTTCGCAACCTCGCCTTCGCTGACGGTGAAGGTGACGTTGACGCGGTTGCGCTCCACCGGAGTGATGGTGGTCACGACCTCGGCACCGTAGAGGCTGCGCGTGAGGTACTGGCGCTTGAGTTCCTGTTCGGCACGGTCGGCCAGGGCGCGGTCGAACGGCTGGCCTTCGCCGATGCCCACATCCTTCAGCGACTTGGTCAGCGCGTCCTTGTCGAACTCCTTGAGCCCGACGAAGGTCACCGACGAGATGATCGGCCGCTCCTCGACAATGACGACGACCACGTCGTTATCGACGTCCAGTCGCACGTCCTTGAACAGGCCGGTGGCGAACAGCGCGCGCAGCGCGGCGGCGCCCTTCTCGTCGCTGTAGGTGTCGCCGATACGGAACGGCA
Source organism: Methylibium sp. T29-B (assembly GCF_000576225.1). Classification (NCBI taxonomy): domain Bacteria; kingdom Pseudomonadati; phylum Pseudomonadota; class Betaproteobacteria; order Burkholderiales; family Sphaerotilaceae; genus Methylibium; species Methylibium sp. T29-B. The sequence goes on from NZ_AZSN01000014.1 coordinate 14,409, forward strand.
GCGCGCCGAAAATGGTACCGGCGTCGGCCCGCTGCAGGCCTTCGACACGGATGTCCTTGAGCACGAAGGGCTCGACCGCCCACACCGGCGCCGCGTGCATTGCCACCGCCAGGGCGGCGGCGAGAATCGAGGGGCGCAACGCGGAAGGGGTGGCCAAGGAGAGCGACGGACGGACCGTCGACAGGAGGAGCGCGCGGGAGAAGGCCATGCGGTCAATGCAGGCCCAGCAGGCGGGCCACGTCGTTGTAGAGGGCGAGTGACATCATCACGAGCATGATTGCCAGCCCCCCGCGCTGCAGCCGATCGAGCCACACCTCAGAGACCGGCCGCCCTGTCACTCCTTCGAAAGATGATACATGAGGTGTCCGCCGTCGAGCATCGGCAACGGCAGCAGATTGAGCACGCCGAGACTGACGCTCACCAGTGCGAGGAAGCCGAGGTAGTAGGCCAGCCCGAGTTGTGCCGACTGGCCGGCGTAGTCGGCGATCGTCAGCGGCCCGCTCAGGTTCTTCAGCGAGGCCTCGCCGATCAGCATCTTGCCCAGCATGCGCAAGCTCAGTGCCGCCACTTCCCAGGTCCGTTGGGCACCGCGCACCAGGCCATCGACCACGCCGTAGCGCACCGTGATCGTTTCCGGCGCCTGCCCCACGTAGGCCTCGATCCGGCCCACGCTGCGGGCGCCGTCGGTCAGCAGCCCCGGCATCACGGTCAGCGATAGCCGCTCGCTGCCCCGCTGTACCTCCCACGCCATCGGGACCGGCACGCCGTCCCGCACGGCCGCACGGATCGTCTCGCGCAGCCGTCCGGCATCGTCGATGCGGGCGCCATCGACGCCCAGCACGCGGTCGCCTTCACGCAGCCCGGCCCGCGCGGCGGGTCCGCCCTCGACCAGCTTGCCGAGCACCGGCTCGCTGAACGGCGCGCCGATGCCGATGCGGCGCATCAGCTCGGCATCGACCTCGCGAGCGTCCACGCCCTCGAGCGCCAGGCGCACCGTGCGCTCGCCGTGCCCCTGGGCGTCGGTGATGCGCAGCGCGATGCGTTCGCCGCGCAGGGCGGCGTCGGTCAGCTGCCAGCGCAGATCGGTCATCGACTGCACCGGCTCGATACCGCCGTCGTCCTGCACGACGCCCCGCACCCAGTCGCCCGCCGCCAGGCCCGCGCGATCGGCAATGCTGCCGACCGTCGCGCGCCGAGGACGGCCTTGGGTTCCTCCAGCCCGACCCAGTTGGCCGCGGCGTACAGCAGCACTGCGAGCAGCAGGTTGGCGGCCGGGCCGGCCGCCACGATGCTCGATCGCTGCCACAGCGGTCGGTTGTTATAGGCCCGAGCGCGTTCGGCAGCGGGCACCGAACCCTCGCGTTCGTCGAGCATCTTCACGTAACCGCCCAGGGGCAGCATCGAGACGACGAACTCGGTCTCCCCCGCTGGCGGCGCCACACGACCCGCCCGAAACCGACCGAGAAGCGCAGCACCTTCACGCCACAGGCCACGGCAACCCGGTAGTGCCCGTACTCGTGCACGACGATCAGGATGGCGAGCGTCAGCAGGAAGGCCAGCAAGGTGGTCATGACAGGGCTTTCAGGTGCTGGCGCGCCACGCTGCGGGCTTCCGCGTCCAGCGCGAGCAGGCCCGCGAGCGAGGCCGCGGCCCCGGCGCCAAGCGGCGTGCGTTCGAAGGTGTGGGCATTGACGCTGTGAATCTGGTCGAAGCGGATCGTTCCGGCCAGGAAGGCCGCCACGGCCACCTCGTTCGCGGCATTCAGCACCGCCGTGCCGCCCTCGGGCCCGCGCAGGGCGGCCCAGGCCAGCGGCAGCCCGGGGTAGCGGCGCTCGTCGGCCGGCTCGAAGCTGAGAGCCCCCAGCCGCAGGAAGTCGAGTTGCTCGGCTCCGGACTCGATCCGTTCCGGCCACGCCAGCCCGTAGGCGATCGGGACGCGCATGTCGGGCGTTCCGAGCTGCGCCAGCACCGAATGATCGCGGCATACCACCATCGAGTGGATGATGCTCTGAGGGTGCAGAACGACACGCACCTGCTCGGGCTGCAGGTCGAACAGCCAGCGGGCCTCGATCACCTCGAGCGCCTTGTTCATCATCGTCGCCGAATCGACTGAAATCTTGCGGCCCATGACCCAGTTCGGATGGGCGCAGGCCTCGTCGGGCGAGACGTCGCGCAGGCTGGCCGGGTCACGGCTGCGGAACGGCCCGCCTGAAGCCGTCAGCACGATGTGATCGATGCGCCGCGCCCAGGTGCTGCGATCCTCCGGCAGGCACTGGAAGATCGCCGAGTGTTCGCTGTCGATCGGCAGCAGCGTGGCGCCGCCTTCCTTCACCGCCGCCATGAACAGCGCACCGCCCACCACCAGCGCCTCCTTGTTCGCCAGCAGCAGGCGCTTGCCGGCGCGCGCAGCAGCCAGGCAGGGCGCCAGCCCGGCGGCGCCGACGATCGCCGCCATCACCGTGTCCACCTCCGGGTGGGCCGCTACCTCGGCCAGTGCGGCCGCGCCGGACAGCACTTCGACACCGCTGCCGCGAGCCGCTCGCGCAGCGTCTGCGCTGCCGCGGCGTCCGGCAACACCGCGTAGCGCGGCCGGAACTGCAGACACTGCGCCGCCAGTTCGTCGATTCGGCTGTGGGCGCTGAGTGCGAACAGTTCGTAGCGGTCGGGATGGCGCGCGATCACATCGAGGGTGCTGACACCGATGGAGCCGGTGGCACCGAGAAGGCACACACGTTGCATCGTCATGGCGTCTTCAGAAGGAACACAGCGCCAGCGCCAGTGGGAACACCGGCAGCAACGCGTCGATACGGTCGAGCACGCCGCCGTGGCCCGGCAGCAGCGCGCTGCTGTCCTTGGCGCCGGCACTGCGCTTGACCAGCGACTCGAACAGATCGCCGACGACGCTCATTGCCGTGAGAAACACCAGTGCCACGGCCAGCCCGGCGAACCCGAGCCGTTCGAGCAACTGGCTGTACAGGCTGGACACCGACTGGCCGGTGTACCGATCGAGGGCGATCCAGACCAGGGCGAGCACCAGCACGCCAGCCATGCCGCTCCACACGCCCTCCCAGCTCTTGCCCGGACTGATGGCCGGCGCCAGCTTGCGCCGACCGAAGGCGCGGCCGCCGAAATAGGCGGCGATGTCGGCCGCCCACACCAGCGTGAACACCGAGAGCAGGAAGTTCACGCCGCGTGCCTTGGCGGCCACCATCGCCAGCCAGACGCTCCACAGCAGCAGCGCGCCGAGCATCCAGCGCAGCGGCGGGCTCAGGGTCGGCCAGCCGGCGACGCCACGGCGCAGGACCCACGCGCCGCCCAGAACCCAGGCCGCGGTCGCGACCCACCACCACCCGGCGCCCTCCGCCGCCACGTCGGGCCAGCCCAGACCGTAGGCTGCCGATCCGCCCGCGGCCACCAGTCCGCCCAGCGCTACCGCACCCACCGATCCGAGACCGTTCAGGCGCCCCCACTCCCAGCCGGCGGCACCGATCATCACCAGCAGCAGCAGCGCGAACGGCCACAGGGCCGCGGCGAACAAGGCCGGAAGGAGTGCCGCGAGCAACAGCAGCGCCGTGATGATGCGTTGCTTGAGCATCGTGCGGGCCGAGCTCAGACCGTGGCCTGCGGATCGGCCGCCACCGCTGCGACCGGCTTCACGCCACCATAGCGGCGATCGCGCGCGGCGTAGGCGGCCAGCGCAGCATCCAGCTCGACGTCACCGAAGTCCGGCCACAGGCAATCGGTGAAGTACAGCTCCGAGTAGGCCGCCTGCCACAGCAGGAAATTCGAGATCCGGACCTCGCCACCGGTGCGGATGAAAAGATCGGGATCGGGCGCGTGGCTGAGCGCCATGTACTGTCCCAGCCGGGCCTCGTTCAGCTGGTCAGCCGGTATGCCGTCGGCGATCGCCTGCCGGCAGGCCTGCAGCACGTCCCAGCGGCCACCGTAGTTGAACGCGACCGACAAGGTGATGCGCGTGTTGTGCGCGGTGCTGCGCTCGGCCTCCGCCCAGGCCTCTCGCACCTTGTCGGACACCGCATCGCGGTCGCCGACGATGCGGATGCGCACGCCCTCCTTCGCCAGCTTGGCCAGGTACTTGGAGACCGCCACCAGCACCAGCCCCATCAGACCCGACACCTCTTCTTCGGGCCGCTTCCAGTTCTCGCTGGAGAACGCGAACACCGTGAGGTACTCGATGCCACGATCGGCGCAAGCCTTGACGGTGCGCACCAGCGCGTCGACGCCCTGCTTGTGCCCGACGAAGCGCGGCATGAAGCGCTTGCTGGCCCAGCGGCCATTGCCGTCCATCACCACGGCCACGTGGCGCGGGATCGCGGCGGGGGCCTGGCTCACGGCGGAGGCGCTACGCACACCGGAGGCTCTCAAACCGCGAGGATCTCGGCTTCCTTGGACTGCACCAGTCGGTCGATCTCGGCGATCACGCGGTCGGTGAGCTTCTGCACCTCGTCGAGCGAGCGGCGCTCGTCGTCTTCGGAGATGGCCTTGTCCTTCAGGAGCTTCTTGGCCTGGTCGTTGGCGTCGCGGCGCAGGTTGCGCACCGCGATCCGTGCGTCCTCGCCGGCGCCGCGCACCACCTTCGTGAGGTCGCGGCGGCGTTCTTCGTTCAGCGCCGGCATCGGAACGCGCAGCAGCTCACCCTGCGACGACGGATTCAGGCCCAGGTCCGACTCGCGGATCGCCTTCTCGATCTTCGGGCCCATGCCCTTTTCCCACGGCTGGACGCTGATGGTGCGGGCGTCGAGCAGGCTCACGTTGGCCACCTGGCTGATCGACACCATCGAGCCGTAGTACTCGACGTGCACCTGGTCCAGGATGCCGGGGTGGGCGCGGCCGGTGCGAATCTTCTGCAGTTCCGACTTGAAGGATTCGATCGAACGTGCCGACTTCTGCTCGAACGTCTTCTTGATGTCTGCGATGCTCATGTTGTTGCGATCCTCGGACGGGTTCACACATGCACCAGGGTGCCCTCGTCCTCTCCCGTCACCACGCGCCTGAGGGCACCGGGCTTGAAGATCGAGAACACCTTGATCGGCAGCTTCTGGTCGCGGCACAGCGCGAACGCCGTCGCGTCCATGACCTGCAGGTTCTTGCTGATCGCCTCGTCGAAGCTGATCTTGGCGTAGCGCGTGGCGCCGGGATCCTTCTTCGGATCGGCGGAGTAGACGCCATCGACCTTGGTCGCCTTCAACACGATCTGCGCGCCGATCTCGGCCCCGCGCAGCGCGGCGGCGGTGTCGGTGGTGAAGAACGGATTGCCGGTGCCGGCGGCGAAGATCACCACCTTGCCTTCTTCGAGGTACTGCAAGGCCTTGGGGCGAACATAGGGCTCGACCACCTGCTCGATGCCGATCGCCGACATCACCCGGGCGGTCATGCCCTCTTGGCGCATCGTGTCGGCGAGGGCGAGTGCATTCATCACCGTGGCGAGCATGCCCATGTAGTCGGCCGTCGCGCGGTCCATGCCGACGGCACCGCCGGCCACGCCTCGGAAGAGGTTCCCGCCGCCGATCACCACCGCCACCTCGCAACCCATCTCGGTGATCTCGCGAACCTCCTGCACCATGCGCACGATGGTCGCGCGGTTGATGCCGTAGGCGTCGTCGCCCATCAAGGCCTCGCCGGAAAGCTTGAGCAGGATGCGCTTGAACGCCGGCATGCGGGGGACTCCTCGGGTGAACGGTCAGTAGGACGGCAGTTTAGGGGATGGCCCCGGCACGCAGGCACGCGCGCCGGGCCGGGCGCAGCGCTTACTGCCCCTTGGCAGCGGCCACCTGGGCGGCCACTTCGGCGGCGAAGTCGTCGGTCTTCTTCTCGATGCCCTCACCCACGATGTACATCGTGAAGCCCTTGATCGTCGTGCTGGCGGCCTTGAGCATCTGCTCGACGGTCTGCTTGTCGTTCTTCACGAAGGTCTGGTTGAACAACGAGACCTCCTTCAGGAACTTCTGCACCGAGCCTTCGACCCGCTTGGTGACGATCTCGGCAGACTGCGGCGCCTTGCCGGCCGCCTCGGCGGCCTTGGCATCCTCGGCGGCCTTGCCGGCGGCGACGTTGCGCTCCTTCTCGATCAGATCGGCCGGCACGTCGGCCGAGGTCAGCGCCACGGGCTTCATCGCGGCCACGTGCATCGCCACGTCCTTGGCGGCCACGTCGTCGCCGGTGTACTCGACCACCACGCCGATGCGGGTGCCGTGCAGGTAGCTGACCAGCTTGCTGTCGCCGCTGAAGCGCTTGAAGCGGCGGATCGCGATGTTCTCGCCGATCTTGCCGATCAGCGCGGTGCGGGTGGCCTCCACCGTCACGCCGGCGATCTCCAACGCCGACAGCGCCGCGACATCCGCCGGGGCCTGGGTGACCACAAGTTCCGCGAGCGTCTTGCCGAAGGCCAGGAAGTCGTCGTTCTTGGACACGAAGTCGGTTTCGCAGTTCAGTTCCATCAGCGCACCGGTCGTGCCGCTGATGTGCGCCACGACGATGCCTTCGGCCGTGACGCGCGAGGCGGCCTTGCTGGCCTTGCTGCCGAGCTTGACGCGCAACAGTTCCTCGGCCTTGTTCAGGTCACCTTCGGCCTCGGTGAGGGCCTTCTTGCACTCCATCATCGGGGCGTCGGTCTTGGCGCGCAGTTCGGCGACCATGCTGGCGGTGATTGCGGGCATTGCGTTCTCCGTTCGGTGAAGCGAGGCTGCCTCCGGGCAGCGATCGCTTCGAAATCATTGAAAAAAAGGGGCTGAATCAGCCCTTGATGAGTGCGCGGGGGCGCCTTGCGACGGGCTCAGGCCGCGTCGCTGACTTCCACGAACTCGTCGGTGCTCTGGGCGGCGGCGACCACTTCGCTGACCGCGTTGGCCTTGCCTTCGAGTGCGGCATCCGCCACGGCACGGGCGTACAACGCCACGGCCTTCGCGGAGTCGTCGTTGCCCGGGATCACGTAATCGATGCCCTCGGGCGAGTGGTTCGAGTCCACCACGCCGATGACCGGAATGCCCAGCTTCTTCGCCTCGGCAATCGCGATCTTGTGGTAGCCCACGTCGATGACGAACATGGCATCGGGCAGCGCGTTCATGTCCTGGATGCCGCCGATGTCCTTCTCGAGCTTGGCGATCTCGCGGGCGAACAGCAGCGCTTCCTTCTTGCTCATGGACTCGAGGCCCGCTTCCTGCTGCGCCTGCATTTCCTTCAGCTTCTTCAGCGACCCCTTGACGGTCTTGAAGTTGGTCAGCATGCCGCCGAGCCAGCGCTGGTCGACGTAGGGCATACCGGCGCGCTGGGCCTCCTGGGCAACCACTTCGCGCGCCTGGCGCTTGGTGCCGACCATCAGGATCGTGCCGCGCTTGGCGGCGAGCGAGCGGGTGAACTTCATCGCCTCGTTGAAGAGCGGCAGCGTCTTCTCGAGGTTGATGATGTGGATCTTGTTGCGATGGCCGAAGATGAAGGGGGCCATCTTCGGATTCCAGAAGCGGGTCTGGTGTCCGAAATGGACGCCCGCTTCCAGCATTTCACGCATGGTGAGGGACATGGAAACTCCAAAGGTTGGGTCTAAAATCCGGCCAGAATTGCAAGTGATTGCAGCGCTTTGTTGCGACATGCAAGCAGACCTCTTTCGAGTCTTGCAACACCTTTTGGCGACCGGGTTTGCGGATTGCAAATGTTCTTCCGGCTTTTGCCGAACCGGCCTCGATCGAACCGACCAGGACAGGCACCGACGTGTTCCAGAAAAACCCTGAGAGTTTAGCACGCCGATGACCGACGACCTGCTCTCCCGGCGCGCCCGGGTGCTTGACGGCACGAGCAGCGCCGGCGCGGAGATCGAGCGCTCGCTGCAGCACGCAGCCTCCGCTGCCGTGGCCCCGGCCTTCCTGAAGATCGATGCTGTCGGCGCGCGAGCCGCGGCCCGCGCCGTCGACGCCGCGTTCTCCAGCGGCGCCCCGCTGCCGCCGCTCGCCGGTCTGGCCGTCAGCATCAAGGACCTGTTCGACATCGCCGGTCAGGTCACGACCGCGGGCTCCACGGTACTGGCCGATGCCGAACCGGCCGCGCAGGACGCGCCCGCGGTGTCGCGGCTGCGGGCAGCCGGCGCAGCGTTGATCGGCCGCACCCACATGACCGAGTTCGCGTTCTCGGGCATTGGCCTCAATCCGCACCACCCCACGCCGGCCAACGTGCCGATGGCAGCCCTGGACCGCGACACGCCGCGCATCCCAGGCGGCTCCAGTTCCGGCGCGGCGGTCTCGGTGGCCGGCGGGGCCGCGTGGGCGGCGCTGGGTTCGGACACCGGCGGTTCGGTGCGCATCCCGGCGGCGCTGCAGGGTCTGGTCGGCTTCAAGAACACAGCATCGCTGACGCCGACCGAGGGAGCCATCCCGCTGTCCACCACGCTCGACACGGTCTCGGCCCTGACGCGCTCGGTGCGCGACGCCGTGCTGCTGCACGAGTTGCTGTCGGCGCGCCGCGTCGCGCTGCCTGGCCGGCCGCTGCGCGCCACCCGGCTCGCGGTGCCGACAACGCTGATGCTCGACGCGCTGGAGCCTGCCGTGGCCGCGGCCTTCGAACGCGCCGTGGACCGGTTGTCGCGCGTCGCGCACAGATCGTCGCGCTCGACGTCCCGCCGCTGGCCGACCTGGCGCCGCTGCAGGTCAACGGTGGTTTCGCGAGCTGCGAAAGCTGGGCCTGGCACCGGCACCGGCTCGCGACACACGAAGAAGCCGGCTACGACCGCCGCGTGGTGACGCGCATCCGCCGCGGCATGGCCATGAGCGCGGCGGACTACATCGACCTGCAGAAGGCACGCGCCGCCTGGATCGCTCGCATGCACGTGGCGCTGCGTGGCTTCGACGCGGTGCTGTCCCCGACCGTGCCGATCCTCGCGCCACCGATCACCGCGCTGGAAGCGAGCGACGAGGAATTCTTCCGCGTCAACTCGCTGCTGCTGCGCAACCCCTCGGTCGTGAACCTGCTCGACGGCTGCGCGATCAGCCTGCCCTGCCAGGCGCCGGGCGAAGCGCCGGTCGGCCTGATGCTGTGGTCGCGCGGCCATGCCGACGACGCCCTGCTCGACACGGCCCTGGCCGTCGAAGCCGTGCTGGCCACTGGAGCATCCTCATGAAGGTCGGCGTGATCGGCGCCGGTATCGTCGGCGTGACCACAGCCTACGAGCTGGCCGAGGACGGCCACGACGTCACCGTGTTCGAGCGACACAGCAGCGTCGCCTCGGAGGCGAGCTTCGCGCATGCCGGCTTGCTGGGCTCGGGCGATGTTGCGCCATGGGCAGCGCCCGGCCTTCCCGGCCGCCTGCTACGCGACCTGTTCAGCCGCCATCCGGCGATGCGCGTGCGCCCTTCCTTCGACGCGATGCAATGGCGCTGGCTGTGGCGCTGGTGGAGCGCCTGCCGCGCGCCGAACTTCCCGCAGCGCCACATCGAGCTGCTGCGACTGGCGCAGTACAGCCGCGAACGGCTCCGCGTGCTCGACGAGCGGCTGCAGCTGGATTTCGAACGCTCGCAGGGCCTGTTGCTCCTGCTGCGAGAAGAGCGCGACGTTGCCGCGGCGCAGCCCCGCCTGGCGCTGCTGCGCGAACTCGGCATCAGCGTGCGCGAACTGGACGCCGCCGCCTGCCACGCGACGGAGCCCGGCCTCCATCGCGAGCAGCCGCTGGCCGGCGGGATCCAGCTGCCCCAGGACGGCGTGGGCAACTGCCGCCAGTTCGCCCACCTGCTGCGCGACGCGGCCGAGCGGCTCGGCGTCGAGTTCCGGTTCGGCACCGTGGTGCGCGCGCTGGAGACCGGAACACGCTCCGATGGCGCCGAACTGCAGCTCGAGCACCTGGCCCTGACCACCGGCTTCGCTTCGAGCCGGGCCACGGCCGTCCCCGGCGGCAACGGCGACAAGCACGGCAACGCGATGGCTCACCGCGCGCGCGCCGCGGCGCGCTATCTCGACCCGGTGTCGGCGGAGGCTTTCGATGCGTGGTGATCGCCGCCGGTGTCGATGCCGCCGAACTGCTGCCGGGCCTGGGCATCAAGCTGCCGCTGATGCCGATCCACGGCTACTCGCTGACAGCGCCGCTGCGCTCGCCCGAACGGGGCCCGAAGGCAGCACTGGTCGACGAGCGCTACCGCATCGCGATGAGCCGGCTGGGGCAGCGCGTGCGTCTGGCCGGCTGCGCCGAGCTGGGCGGCTCGGTGCAGACGCAGCGGCGGGCGGCGGTCGAGACGCTGTACCGACTGCTCAACGACTGGTTCCCCGGCGCCGCCCACATTGCGCGGCCCCAGGTATGGAAAGGCGCTCGGCCAACGCTGCCCGACGGCCTGCCACTGATCGGCCCCAGCCCCCGCCCCGGCGTGTGGCTGAACCTGGGCCACGCCGACCACGGCTGGACGCTGGCCTGCGGCAGCGCCCGGCTGCTGGCCGACCAGATCGCCGGACGCTCGCCCGGCTTCGATCCGGGCAGTTTCGCGCTGGCCCGGGCGGCCTCGGTCCCGCCGTCTGCCTGACGGGTCAGCCAACATGCTTGATGTCGCGATGCCCTGGGCCGTTCTGGGCGATGGCTCGCGGCGTGACGTGGAGCGGCTGCCGCTGTTCGGCGTGGCCGCAACGCGTGCGCTGGAGATCGAGGCCGCGCGCGCCTTGCCGCCCCACACGCTGATGCAGCGTGCCGGCGGCTCGGTGGCCCGGCTGGCCCTCGCATTGGCGCCGCATGCACGACGCATCTGGATCGCTGCCGGTCCCGGCAACAACGGTGGCGATGGCCTGGAAGCCGCGGCGTGGCTGCAGCGCGCCGGCAAGCAGGTGACGGTGAGCCTTGCGCCTTCCGTGCAAACGCCAGCCGATGCGGCGGCGGCCGGCGCCAAGGCACGTGCCGCGGGAGTCGCACTGGTGGAAAGCAGCGCGCCGCCCGAGCCGCTCGGCCCCGACAATCTGGCCATCGACGCCCTGTTCGGCATCGGCCTGACCCGCGCGCCCGCCGGCTGGGCCCTGGCCGCGATGAGGTCGCTCAACGACGGCGGCACTCCGGTGTTGTCGATCGACCTGCCCAGCGGGTTGGACGCCGAGCAGGGGGCACTGCTTGACGAGACCGCCGTGGTGCAGGCTCGCTGGACACTGAGCCTGCTGACCTTGAAGCCGGGTCTGTTCACCGCTCAGGGGCGCGACCACGCCGGGCAAATCTGGTTCCACGACCTGGGTGTCGATGCCGAGACCTCACAGGCGAGTGCCGGCCTGCTGACGGGTGCGAGCACGTTGTGGCCGGCGCGCCGGCATGCGCAGCACAAGGGCAGCTTCGGCGACGTATGGGTGGTCGGCGGCGCCGCCGGCATGGTCGGGGCCGCGCTGCTCGCGGCACGGGCCGCGCTGGCCGCCGGCGCTGGCCGTGTGCACCTGGTGCCGCTCGATCCGCAGTCACCGGCGCTCGATCCCATGCACCCCGAGTTGATGCACCGGCCGCTCACCGCACTGCACGATGCCCGCACGCCTCTCGAGAACGCCACGGTGGTGTGCGGCTGCGGTGGCGGCGACGCGGTGCGTGAGCACCTCCCGGGCCTGATCGCCCGTGCCGGACGCCTGCTGCTCGATGCCGATGCGCTGAACGCGGTGGCCGCCGACCCGTCGCTCGCTCGCTTGCTCGAAATGCGTGCCGGCCGCAGGCGCGCCGCCACGCTGCTGACGCCGCACCCCCTCGAGGCCTCCCGGCTGCTGGGTCTGCAGACTGCCGCGATCCAGTCCGCCCGGCTGTCGGCCGCGGAGCGGCTCGCGCAGCGATGGCACGCCACCGTCGTCCTCAAGGGATCGGGGAGCGTCATCGCGGCGCCTGGGGAAACCACGCTGATCAACGCCAGCGGCAATGCATCGCTGGCCACGGCGGGAACCGGCGATGTGCTGGCGGGCTGGATCGGCGGGCTCTGGGCGCAAGGCCTGTCAGCACGAAGCGCCGCGCTGCTGGGCACGCACACCCATGGCGCCGCGGCCGACGTCTGGTGCGCACACCAGGCGCGTCCCGGGCCGCTGGCCGCGAGCGCGCTGATTGCTCAGCTGCGGCGCTGAGCGCCGCAGCGACTCAGTGGATCGGGCCTACCGCCTCGAACGCTTCGACTTGCGCGGCGCTGCCGCGGTGTCCGCCCCAGCGCTGCGCGCAGGCTTGCGGGGAGTCTTGCTGACCGCCTTCTTGGTCGCCCGCTTGTGCTCGCGGTCGACGTCCTTCACGACCTGCAGTTCCTCGACGGCCGAAGCCGCCTTGTCACGCGGTGCCCGCGGGTTCAGCCCCGATTCGTGGACCAGTCGGAAGTCGATCTTGCGCCCGTCGAGATCGACGCGGCTCACCTGCACCCGCACCCGGCTGCCGACGACGTAGCGCACGCCGGTGCGCTCGCCGCGCAGCTCCTGTCGCGCTTCGTCGAAGCGGAAGTACTCTCCGCCGAGTTCGGTGATGTGCACCAGGCCCTCGACGTAAAGCTCGTCGAGCGTGACGAACAACCCGAAGGTCGTGACTGCGGTGACCGCGCCGCCGAACTCCTCGCCGAGGTGCTCACGCATGAACTTGCATTTCAGCCAAGCTTCGACATCGCGCGACGCCTCGTCGGCCCTCCGCTCGTTCGCGCTGCAGTGCGCGCCGGCCGCTTCCCAGGCCATCGCCTCGGCGGTCTGCTTGACGACCAGCTTGCTGGCCTGCTGCGCCTTCGAGGCCGCGGTCGGCCGAACCTTGCGCGTGTGGACGGCTGAGCTGGCGAGCTCGGTGACCTGCAGGTGGTACTTCTTGCTGCCCAGCAGAGCCTTGATCACACGGTGCACCAGCAGGTCCGGGTAGCGGCGGATCGGGCTGGTGAAGTGGGTGTAGGCCGGATAGGCCAGGCCGAAGTGACCGCTGTTGGTCGGCGTGTAGATGGCCTGCTGCATCGAGCGCAGCAGCATCGAGTGGATCTGGGTGGCGTCAGGGCGGTCCTTCGTCGCCTGCGCGATCGCCTGGAACTCACCGGGCCGGGGATCGTCGCCGATCGACAAGCCGAGGCCGAGCGCACGCAGATAGGTCTGAAGGATCGCGCGCTTCTCGGGCGTCGGGCCTTCGTGCACGCGATACAGCGAAGCGTGCTTGTGTGACGCGATGAAATCGGCCGAGCACACGTTCGCCGCCAGCATCGCCTCCTCGATCAGGCGGTGTGCGTCGTTGCGTGTGCGCGGCACAATCTTCTCGATTCGCCCGTTCTCATCGCAGACGATCTGCGTCTCGGTGGTCTCGAAGTCGACCGCGCCGCGCGTGGCGCGCGCCTTCAGCAGGGCGCGATACACCTCGTGCAGGTGCAGCAGGTGCGGCACCAACTCCTTGCGCTTCTGCGCCTCGGGCCCGCGCGTGTTGGCGAGGATCGTCGCGACTTCCGTGTACGTGAAGCGCGCATGCGAGTTGATGACGGCCGGGAAGAACTGGTAGGCGTGTACCTCGCCTGCGGCATCGACCACCATGTCGCACACCATCGCGAGGCGGTCCTCGTTGGGATTCAGCGAGCACAGCCCGTTGCTGAGCTTCTCCGGCAGCATCGGAATCACGCGCCGCGGGAAATAGACCGAGGTCGCGCGCTCGTAGGCATCGTCGTCCAGCGACTCGCCGGGCTTCACGTAGTGGCTCACGTCGGCAATGGCGACGATCAGGCGCCAGCCGTTCGGCGCCGCCCCCTTGGTCTTGCGGCCGATCGTGACCGGCTCGCAGTACACGGCGTCGTCGAAGTCCCGGGCGTCCTCGCCATCGATGGTGACCAGCGGGACGTCGGTCAGGTCGATGCGCTGCCTCTTGTCGGCTGGCCGCACCTTGTCGGGCAGCTTGGCCGTCTGCGCCAGCGTTTCGGCCGAGAAGCGGTGCGGCACCTCGTACTTGCGCACCGCGATCTCGATCTCCATGCCCGCGTCGTCGATCTCGCCGAGCACCTCTGTCACGCGGCCCAGTGGCTGCGAATGCATCGACGGCGGCTCGGTCAGCTCGACCGCGACCACCTGACCCGCGCTGGCATTGGCAATGCCATTCTTCGGGATCATGATGTCCTGGCCGTAGCGCTTGTCCTCCGGGGCGACCAGCCAGATGCCGCTCTCGTGCAGCAGGCGACCGATGATCGGCGCCTTGCGGCGTTCCAGGATCTCGAGCACCCGCCCTTCAGGCCGGCCCTTGCGGTCATAGCGGATCACCCGCACGCGGACCCGATCGCGGTGCAGAACCGCCCGCATTTCCTGCGGCGACAGATAGATGTCGGATTCGCCGTCGTCGCGCTGGACGAAGCCGTGCCCGTCGCGGTGGCCTTGGACGATACCCTCGACCTCACTCATTAGCGCAGCACCGAGTGAGGCGCTGCTTGTCTTGTCTTCGTTCTTGATGCTAAAATCTCCGGCTTCGGTACCTAGCCCAGGTGGCGGAATTGGTAGACGCACTAGTTTCAGGTACTAGCGAGTAACATCGTGGAGGTTCGAGTCCTCTCCTGGGCACCAAATCATAAAAGGCCAGCGCAGCGCGCTGGCCTTTTTGTTTTCCGCGGTCGATGGTGCGTGACCTCTCAAACCGCCAGCTTCCTCGCGAGCCCGTCGGGCCGCAGGCTGTCGTAATCCTCGAACGGCTGGTGGATCCAGGGACTGGTCGGCAGCGATTCGACATAGTAGTCCGGCGTGTAGCTCGACACACCCTTCACCCAGATCACGGACGAACGCAGTTCGCTGATCGAGGGCATGCCGCGCAGGCGATCGACCACCGCCTTCAGTGTCACCCCGGTATCGGCGAGGTCGTCGACCAGCAGGACCCGGCCGGCCAGTTCGCCCTTGGGCAGGGTGATGTAGGTCGCCAGGTCCAGCCGCCCCTGGATGGTCCCGGCGTCCGAGCGATAGGAACTGGTCGACATGATGGCCAGCGGCTTGTCGAACACCCGCGACAGCATGTCGCCGGGCCGCAGGCCGCCACGCGCCAGGCACAGGATCTGGTCGAACGCCCAGCCCGAGTTGTGCACCTTCAGTGCCAGGCGCTCGATCAGCAGGTGGTACTCGTCCCAGGAGACGTAGAGGTGCTTGCCGTCGTCGGTGAGCATGTGGCGTGGTTCCCGTGGTGTCTACCTTTGGCGCATCAGCTGGTAGGGGTGGCGTAGCAGGATGGTGTGCTCGCGATCCGGCCCCGTCGACACCATGTCGATCGGCGCGCCGATGACCTCCTGCACGCGCTCGAGATAGCGGCGGGCATTGAGTGGCAAGTCGTCCCAGCGCGTCGTGCCGACGGTGCTGCCGGTCCACCCCGGGAAGCTCTCGTAGACCGGCTTGCAGGCCACGATCTCGTCGGCGTCGAGCGGCAGGATGTCGATGCGCCGGCCATCGAGTTCGTAGCCCACGCCCATCTTGATCTCGGTCAGGCCATCGAGCACGTCGAGCTTGGTGATGCACAGGCCCGTGAGGCCGTTGATCAGGATCGAGCGCTTCATCGCCGCCGCATCCAGCCAGCCGCAGCGCCGCGGGCGGCCCGTGACGGTGCCCCGCTCCTGACCGACCGTCGACAGATGGTGCCCCACCGTGCCCGGCTCGTCCATCGGCAGCTCGGTCGGGAACGGGCCCGAGCCCACGCGTGTGGTGTAGGCCTTGGTGATGCCGAGGATGTAGTGCAGCTTGTCCGGGCCGACGCCGGACCCGGCCGCCGCATTGCCGGCCACGCAGTTGCTCGACGTGACGTAGGGGTAGGTGCCGTGGTCGATGTCGAGCAGCGTGCCCTGCGCACCCTCGAACAGAACGCTGCCGCCGGCCAGGTTGGTCTCGTGGATGCGCACGCCGACATCGGCCAGCATGGGCTTCAGCTGCTCGGCGACGTTCATTGCATGGTCGAAGATCGGCTGAAACTCGAGCGCCTCCGCCTTCAGGAAGCCCTGCAGCACGAAGTTGTGAAGTTCGAGCAGGTCGCGCAGCTTCTTCGCGAAGCGATCCGGGTGCTTCAGGTCCTGCACGCGCAACGCGCGCCGTGCGACCTTGTCCTCGTAGGCCGGGCCGATGCCCTTGCCGGTCGTCCCGATCTTGCCGGCCCCCGAGCTCTCGCGCAGCGCCTCGCGGGCCTTGTCGACCTCCACGTGGAACGGCAGGATCAGCGGGCACGACTCGCTGATGAACAGCCGCGAACGCACCTCGACGCCGGCCGCCTCCAACCGCTCGATCTCGCCGAGCAGGTGGGCCGGATCGACGACCACGCCGTTGCCGATGTAGCAGGCCACGCCGTCGCGCATCACACCCGACGGAATGAGCTGCAGCGCAGTCTTCTTGCCCTTGATCACCAGCGTGTGACCGGCGTTGTGGCCGCCCTGGAAGCGCACCACCGCCGCTGCGTGGTCGGTCAGCCAGTCGACCACCTTGCCCTTGCCCTCGTCGCCCCACTGGGTCCCGACCACCACGACGTTGTGACCGGCCTTGCTCGCTGCTTGCATTGTCTTGTCCTGAATCTGATGGCTCTCGGTCGCTGGCTTCACAGCGGCCGGACGACCCATTGGCCGCCTTTTTGCACGATCTCGCGGTCGCAGTCGAACTCCTGGACCTCGTGCTCATGTCCCGGCAGCACGCACACCACGGTCTCGCCGCCAGCCCGCAGGGCGCGGACGGCGGCGCGCAACCCGGTTTCCTCACCCCAGGGCGCACGCACCGCAGCCCGGCGCCCATCGGGGCAGGCACGTTGCACCACTTCCTTGAGATCGGCACTGAAGCCCACCGCTGGCCGGTTGCGGCCGAACACCGCACCGACCTCGTCGTAGCGCCCGCCGCGCACCAGCGAGTCGCTGGACCCGGCGCCGTAGACGGCAAAGCGCGCGCCGCTGTAGTAGGCGTAGCCGCTCAGGTCGGCAAGGTCGAAGCCGACCCGCACGTCGGGATGCGCGATCGCGGCGTGCGCGGCCAGGCGTCGCAGGTCGGCCAGCGCGGCCGTGATCAGTGGACGCTGAGGCAGCCGCGCTGCCGCGATGTCGAGCACCTCTCCATCGCCGTACAGCGAGGTCAGTGCCTGCAGCCCCTGCCGCACCTCGGCGGTGAATCCGCTGCCAAGCGCCTGCAGCGCCGTGCCGTCCTTGGCAGCGAGCGCCGCGTACACATGGTTCAGACGCGCGGGGTCGCAAGCGACACCGGCCAGCAGGCCGCGCACGATACGGGCGTCGGCCAAGTCGAGCACCAGGCCCGGGACACCCGCGGCACGCAAGCTGTCGAGCGCCAGATCCTGTACCTCGAGATCGGCCTCGAGTCCGGCATGACCGTAGAGTTCGGCGCCGAACTGCAGCGGTTCCCGGCTACCGTGCAGTCCGGCCGGCCGCGTGTGCGCCACCGGGCCGCAGTAGCACAGGCGCGTGATGCCATCGCGATTGAGCAGGTGCGCGTCGATGCGCGCCACCTGGGGCGTGGTGTCGGCACGCAGACCCAGCGTGCGGCCGCTCAGTTGATCGACCAGCTTGAAGGTCCGTAAATCCAGTTCGTGCCCGGTGCCCGTCAGCAGCGACTCGAGGTGCTCGAGCAAGGGCGGCATCACCAGTTCGTAGCCGTAGACGCGGGCCGCGTCCAGTACGGTGCGCCGCAATTCCTCGATGCGCCGCGCCTCGGAGGGCAGCACATCGGCAATGTGCTCGGGCAGCAGCCAAGCAGAGGTCATGAAAAGCCTGCGGGGTTAAAACCGCATTGTACCGGCGCCCCCAGCAGCATTCGCGCGCGATTGACCTGCGCGAACGATGATCAGCCTGCCAAAACCAGCAGCACCACCAGCCCGCCCAGCATGCTGGTCAAGCCAAGAAAACGCAGTTGCCCGTCGCTCAGCCGCGTGGCCTGCTCGAACACCCGGCGCCAGCGCTGCGGACTCAGGAAAGGCAGCAGCCCCTCGAAGACCAGCATCAGCGCCAGCGCGCTGAACAGCGTGTCCCACATGCCGGCTCCTGCGGCAACGCGCCGTCAGCCCGGACTCACCTGGCACGGGAGGAGGATGGCCCGCCCTCACCTCGCATCGCGCGGAAGAACTCGCTCTCGGGCTCGACCACCATCACGTCGGTCTTGCTGCGAAAGCTCGCCCGATAGGCCTCGAGACTGCGATAGAACTGCGCGAACTGCGGGTCGCGACCGAAGGCCTCGGCATACAGGGCCGAAGCCTTGGCATCGCCGTCACCCTTGACCTTCTGTGCATCCCGGTAGGCCTCGGCGACGATGACCTCGCGCTGCCGGTCGGCGTCGGCACGCACCTGCTCGCCTTCGGCCTGGCCGGTGGAGCGGGTCTCGTTGGCGACGCGCTTGCGCTCCGACTCCATGCGGCGGTAGACGGCCTCGGTGATGTTGGCGACGAAGTCGACCCGCTTGATCCGCACGTCAACCACCTCGATGCCGAAGCTCGTGGCGTCGTCCGACAACCGCCGCAGCACGCCCTGCATGACCTTGTCGCGCTCGGTCGAGAGCACCTGGCGCACGCTGACCTTGGTGACCTCCTCGTTCAGCGCGGCCTGGACGATCGGTGCCAGCCGCGCCTCGACATTGCGCGCATCGATGCCGCTGTTGCGGATGAATTGTCGCGGGTCCTTGATGCGCCACTTCACCAGCCAGTCGATCACCAGACTGGTCTTCTCGGCGGTGAATACCGGCCGCGTTTCAGGCTGTCGAGGCTCTGGATGCGGCGGTCGAGGAAGACCACGTTCTGGAACGGCGGGGGCAGCTTGAACTTCAGCCCCGGCTGGGCAATGACTTCCTTGATCTCGCCCAGCGCATACAGCACGGCGAACTGCCGCTGGTCGACGACGAACAGCGTGCTCGAGGCAATCATCAATGCGAGCAGAGCGCTCGCCACGATCAGACCGATGCGATTCATTCTTGTTGTTCTCCTCAACGGCTTTCGCGCTCACGCGAACGCTGGTTGTCGCGCGATCGCACATCGTTCTGTGACGTGCCGGTGCTTTCGGTGGTCGGCAGCGCGGGCGCCGGTGCGGCCGCGGCGGTCGCCCCGGCCGATTGCATCAGCTTGTCGAGCGGCAGGTACAGCAGGTTAGAGCCGGTGCGCGACTCGATCATGATCTTGCTGACGTTGGAGTACACCTCTCGCATCGTGTCCACATAGAGACGATCGCGCGTGACGGCCGGCGCCTTCTGGTACTCCGTCAGCACCTGCTTGAAGCGCGATGCATCGCCCTCGGCCTGCGCAATCACGCGCGCCTTGTAGCCCTCGGCCTCCTCGCGCAGGCGCGAGGCCGTGCCCTGCGCCTTCGGGATCACGTCGTTGGCGTAGGCCTGGCCCTCGTTCTTGAAGCGCGAGCGGTCGGCGCCGGCCTTCACGGCATCGTCGAACGCCGCCTGCACCTGCTCGGGCGGCGCCACACTCTGCACGTTGACGTTGGAAATCAGGATGCCGGTCTTCAGACGATCGAGCTGCGCCTGGATGGACTTGACGAGGTCGGTCGCGATGGCATCGCGCTGCTCGTACAGCACCGAGTCCATGTTGCTGCGACCGACGATCTCGCGCACTGCGGATTCGGAGGCTAACACCACCGCCTCGTCCGCATTGCGGTTCTCGAACAGGTAGTCCTTCGAATCCTTCAGGCGGTACTGCACTGTGAAGCGGATGTCGACGATGTTCTCGTCCTGGGTCAGCATCGACGAGTCCCGCAGCCCGGTGGCCTGCACCACCGAATTGCGCCCGACCTCGACCGACCGCAACTGCGTCACGTTCACCACCTCCGCCGACTGGAACGGGTATGGGAAACGCCACTGGAAGCCGGCTTCGACCGTGTGGCTGTATCGGCCGAAGGACATCACGACGCCCTGCTGCCCTTCCTGCACGATGAAGAAGCCGCTGCCCAGCCAGATCAGCGCCACGACCGCGCCGATCAAGCCGATGCCGATACCGGCGCTGCGCAGGTCCGGCGGTGGCGAGCTGGCGCCACCGCCGTCGGGCTGCGGACTGTTCCCACCCCCTTTGCCACCGAACAGGCCGCTCAGGCGACGATTGAAGTCGCGCCAAAGCTCGTCGAGATCGGGCGGGCCGTCGTTGCGGCCGCCGGTCGCCAGCAGCCGCTCCCACGCGCGCGCCAGACGGCGCGGCGCACGGCGCCGGACCACAGCAGCGCCAGGGCCTCGACCAGGAGTGCGGGGCGTCCCCGCGGGCGCGCTGCGCCTGCATCGTTATAGGTATTCATGCGTGTCGTTGGAGCAAGACGGAGGCGGGAATAGGATCGTGATCGGAGAGCGCGGCGTCGGCGTCGTCGCGCACCGGCGCGTCGGAGACCGAGGCACCGGGCGCACCCGCCTCGCCACCGTCGGCGAGCAGCGCCTCGCTCACCAGCGCCCGCAGCTCGGCGAGCCCCACACCGCGCAAGGCACTGACGAAGACGCGCGGGATGCGGCGTCCTCCGTCGAGTTCGAGCCGATCCACCAGCACGCGAGGCCGCTGCTCCTCGTCGAGCTGGTCGAGCTTGTTGTAGACCAGGATCTGGGGAATACCGGCCGCGTCGATCTCCGCGAGCACGCGCTCCACCTCGACCCGCTGCTCGGCCAGCACCGGGCTCGAAGCGTCGACCACATGCAGCAGCAGATCGGCATCGGCAGCCTCCTGCAGCGTGGCGGCGAAGGCCTTGACGAGCGTGTGCGGCAGATCGCGGATGAAGCCCACGGTGTCCGACAGACTGACCGAGCGCTGCGCGTCCTCGAGATAGAGCTGCCGCGTGGTGGTGTCGAGCGTCGCGAACAGTTGGTCGGCGGCGTAGCTGCGGGCCTTGACCAGCGCGTTGAACAGCGTGGACTTGCCGGCATTGGTGTAGCCGATCAGCGAGACGCGGAAGGTGCCGGCGCGCTCGCGCGAGCGCCGTTGCGTGCCGCGCTGGCGCTTCACCTTGTCGAGCCTCGCCTTGAGCGCCTTGATGCGCTCGCCGATCATGCGGCGATCGAGTTCGATCTGGCGTTCGCCCGGACCGCCACGATGACCCACGCCGCCGCGCTGGCGCTCGAGGTGGGTCCACCGGCGCACCAGCCGGTTGCTGAGGTACTGCAGCTGCGCGAGCTCGACCTGCAGCTTGCCCTCGTGGCTCTGAGCGCGCGCGGCGAAGATCTCGAGGATCAGGCCGGTTCGGTCGAGCACCTCGACGCCAAGATGGCGCTCCAGGTTGCGCTGCTGCGTCGGGGACAAGGCCTGATCGAAGATCACGCACTGGCCGCCGCTTTCGGCCACCAGCGCCTTCAGCTCGTCGGCCTTGCCCGAACCGAGGAACAGTGCGGCGTCGGGCGCCTTGCGGCGAGCGATCAGGCGCGCCACCGGCGTGTCGCCGGCCGACTCGGCCAGCAGCGCCAGTTCGTCGAGGGTGGCGTCGAAGGAGGCGCCGGCGCCGAGGTCGACACCGACCAGCACCGCCCTGGCCTCGTTGACGGCGGTGGACGCGCTCAACCTGAAACCACCAGGGTCTGGCGGCAGGCGGTCAGGCGACGAGACGGATGCCGGGAGTCCATCGAGCCGTTCAGCCCGCCGACTCCGGCGCGTCGTTGGCCTGGAAATTCACGGCCCGGCCGGGCACGACGGTGGAAATCGCGTGCTTGTAGACCATCTGGGTCACGGTGTTGCGCAACAAGACCACGTACTGGTCGAAGGACTCGATGTGCCCCTGCAGCTTGATGCCGTTCACGAGGTAGATCGAGACCGGAACGTGCTCCTTGCGAAGCAGGTTCAGGAACGGGTCTTGTAGGAGTTGCCCTTTGTTGCTCACGATATCGTCCGTGTTGTGAAGCTGTTGGAGGATGGAAGGTATCACAGGCTCCAGCCGGCGACGCCCTCAGACTACGAGTCCTTCTCCGCGAAGGGGTTCCGTGACGATTTCATCTCGATGCGCATCGGCGTGCCGCTGAGCTGGAAGTGGCTGCGGAAACGCCCCTCCAGGAAGCGCTTGTAGGCGTCGGTCACATGCTCCAGCGAGTTGCCGTGGATCACGATCACCGGCGGGTTCTGCCCGCCTTGGTGGGCGTAGCGCAGCTTGGGTCGGAAGGCGCCGGCGCGCTTGGGCTGCTGGAACTGCACCGCCTCCAGCAGCACCCGCGTCAGCACCGGCGTGGCGAGCTTCTTGGTGGCCGAGGCCCACGCGTCGGCGATCGCCTTCCACACCGGCCCCAGGCCCTGGCGCTTGATGGCGGAGATGTGCAGCACCGGCGCGAACTTCAGGAACGCCAACCGCTGCTCGATGGAGCGCTGCAGCAGTTCGCGCTGGTAGCTGTCGACCGCGTCCCACTTGTTCACCGCCAGCACCACGGCACGGCCGGAATCGAGGATATAGCCGGCGATGTGGGCGTCCTGGTCAGTCACCCCCTGGGTCGCGTCGAGCAACAGCAGCACGACATTCGCGTCGGCGATCGCCTGCAGCGTCTTGACGACCGAGAACTTCTCGATCGACTCGAACACCTTGCCCTTGCGACGCAGGCCGGCAGTGTCGATCAACTCGAACTTCTGGCCATTGCGCTCGAACGGAACGCTGATGGCGTCGCGTGTGGTGCCGGGCAGGTCGAAGGCCACCAGCCGCTCTTCACCGAGCCAGGTGTTGATCAACGTCGACTTGCCCACGTTCGGGCGACCCGCTACCGCCAGGCGGATCGGCCGATCTGGGTCGTCGAGCGCGAGATCGTCGGGCTCGTCGAACGCAAAGTCCTCCAGCGCCGCCGTCAGCAGGCTGCGGATGCCCTGCCCGTGTGCCGACGACACCGCCAGCGGCTCGCCCATGCCGAGCTCGTAGAACTCGGCCAGCTGGATGCCTTCCAGCATGCCCTCGGCCTTGTTGGCAGCGAGCAGCACCTTCTTGCCGGCAGTGCGCAGGTAGCGTGCGATGTCATGGTCCTGCCCGGTGACGCCGGCGCGGACGTCGACCACGAAGATGACCACGTCGGACTCCGCCACCGCCTGGCGCGTCTGCTTGGCCATCTCCTTGTAGATGCCGCTCTCGGCCGTGGGCTCGAAGCCGCCGGTGTCGACGACGATGAACTCGCGTTCGCCGAGCCGCCCATCACCGTAATGGCGGTCGCGGGTCAGGCCGGCGAAGTCGGCCACGATCGCGTCGCGGCTCTTCGTCAGACGGTTGAACAGCGTCGACTTGCCGACGTTGGGGCGCCCCACGAGCGCCAGGACGGGTTTCATTCAGGTTCCGATCGCACTCACTCGGGCCGGAACGCGAACACCGTGCCGCGGCGGGTCACCGCGACGATGGTGGTGCCGACCTTCACCGGGGCACCGATGATGGGCTGCCCGTCGGTGGGCAAGCGCAACAGCGGCTGGCCGTTGTTGCGATCGAGGAAGTGCACCTGGCCCTCGAAATCTCCAAACACCAGCGTCGGACCCACCACCAACGGTGAACTGAGGCCGCGGTGGAGCATGCGCTCCGAGGTCCATGCGACTTCGCCGCTGGCGCGCTTCCAGGCGGTAATGCGGTCGGTGGCATCGGCCGAGAACACCAGTTGCTCGTCGGCCGCCACGCCCTGGGTCCCGCCGGTGGTCTTGGCCCAGCCGAGGGTGCCCCCTTCGACGTTGACGCAACCGACCGCGGCCTGGAAGCCGCGCACGCAGACTGCGTCGCCGACGCGCGCCGCCGGCCCGACGAGGTCGGCCAGCCGTTCGACCTCGTTGGTGCCGCGCGGCGACGCGACGGTGGTGTCCCAGCGCACGCTGCCGCGCAGCGGGTCGAGCCCGGCGAGGCGCGGACCCTGGCCGACCACCAGCGTGTCCTTCCACGGCAGCAGCACACCGGGCTGCAGCAGCGTCAACGGATCGCCGGGGCGCTGCTGGACCCACAGCTTGCGGCCATCCAGTACGTCGAAGGCCTGCACGCTGCGGTCGATGCCGAGCACGAAGACGCGCTCGCCCGCCACCAGCGGCGGTGTCACGACACGGGTGGTCAGGCGCGTGCGCCACAGCGGCTTTCCGCTGTCGAGCACGACCAGCTCGTTGCCGGTCGTCACGACGCTGGCGTAGCGCCCGTCGCTGCCCACGCCGGCGCTGAGCTTGCCGTCGGCATCGCCGCGCCAGAGCTCGCGGCCGGTGTCCGCCGCCAGGGCGACGACGCGACCATCGGAACTGGCCAGCACCACGGCACCGGCGCCGGTGGCGATGCGCAGGGGAAAGTCCACACTGCCCAGGCCCTGCGTCCACACCTGCCGGCCGGCGATCTGCGCCTTGAGCGGCTCGAGTGGTGTCGGCTTGGGCTTCTCGGGCCCGCTGGAGCAGGCGGCCAGGCCGGCAACGAGCAGCGCGGCGGCAAGGCGGCGCATCACTTCGACGCTCCCGTCGCAGCCGCTGAGGCCGCCGCAGCGGGCGCCTCAGCGGCGCCCAGCGCGGTCAGCTTGGCCTCGACCAGCCGACGG
Organism: Methylibium sp. T29-B; assembly: GCF_000576225.1. Taxonomy (NCBI): domain Bacteria; kingdom Pseudomonadati; phylum Pseudomonadota; class Betaproteobacteria; order Burkholderiales; family Sphaerotilaceae; genus Methylibium; species Methylibium sp. T29-B. The sequence continues at coordinate 38,748 of NZ_AZSN01000014.1, forward strand.
TAGTCGAGCGTCGGCGGCATCGCATCGAACGCGGCCTGATAGGCGGCACGCGCCTCGGCGGGCTTGCCCTGCGCCGTGAGGATGTCGCCGCGGCGATCGGCCGCCAGCCCTGCAAAGGACTGCGGAGGATCGGTCGGCAGTGCCTTGAGCGCCTCGTCGTACTTCTTCTCGTCGAGCAGTACGCCGGCCAGGCGCAGGCGCGCCAGCACCGCGTACTCCTTGTCGCTCGCGTTGCCGATCACCCATTCCAGGCTGGCCCGCGCCGCGTCGTTCTGGCCCTTCTCGAACTGCGCCTTCGCCGCCAGCAGGCCGGCCTGTCCAGCGAACGCCGTCGAGCCGTAGCGATCCTTCATGTCGGAGAACACGCGGGCGGCCTTGTCGGTGTCGCCGGCGATCACGGCCTTGTCGAGTTCGTCGAACAGCACGCTGGCCTTCACGGATCGGTCTCGCTGCATCCACTGCCAGCCGTTGAACGCGGCGAAACCGCCGAGCGCAATGATCAGGACCCAGGTGATCAGGTTGCCGTACTGCTTCCAGAAGTGCTTGATCGAGTCGAGCTGTTCTTGTTCTTGGAGGTCGAGATGGGTGGCCATGCGGATGCTTTGTGAGAGGCTGCGCGGCGTGCGGGGCGCGAAGCCGGGATTATGAACGGAGCAATTCGCCGGCCCAGGCCGCCGGATCGGCCAGCGGGCGCAGTACCTGGGTGGCCGCGCCCTCTCCGGCACGCAGCGGCTTGAGCGCCACCATGCCCTGCGCCAGCTCGTCGGCGCCGAAGACCAGCGCATGGCGGGCGCCGCTGGCGTCGGCCTTCTTGAACTGCGACTTCATGCTGGCCGGCCCGTCCTTGCCGGCGGGATGCAGGATGACGCTGGCGCCGTGGGCGCGCAGGGCCTCGATCAGCACCATCGCCGTCGGCAGCGCGGCAGCGGCAGGCAGCACCGCGTAGGCGTCCGGCAGCCGCGGCGGCGTCACGACGCCGACCGCGTCCAGCAGCAGCAACAGGCGCTCGATCCCCAGGCCCCAGCCGACGCCTGGCGCCGGCTTGCCGCCGAGCTGCTCGATCAGGCTGTCGTAACGGCCACCGCCTCCGACCGTCAGGGGCGCGCCCATGCGATCGGTGACCCACTCGAACACGGTGAGGTTGTAGTAGTCCATGCCGCGCACCAGCCGCGGGTTGATGCGGTAGGGCAGACCGGCGGCATCCAGCACCGCACGCACGGCATCGAAATGCGCCAGTGAGGCCTCGCCGAGGAAGTCGATGAGCCGGGGCGCCGCGTCCACCACAGCCTGCATCGCCGGCGTCTTGGTGTCGAGGATTCGCAGCGGGTTGCTGTGCAGGCGGCGCTTCGCGTCATCGTCCAGCAGGTCGGCGTGCGCCTCCAGGTGCGCGATCAGCGCCGCCCGGTGGGCACGCCGCTCTTCGGGCTGCCCCAGGCTGTTGATCTCCAGCCACAGATCACGGCCTTCGATCAGCCCGAGCTCGCGCCACAGCGCGCGGCACATCAGGATCAGCTCGGCATCGACGTCCGGGCCATGAAAGCCCAGCGCCTCGGCGCCGGCCTGATGGAACTGGCGGTAGCGGCCCTTCTGCGGGCGCTCGTGGCGGAACATCGCGCCCAGGTAGTAGAGGCGTTTGCCGCCCTCGTACAGCAGCGAATGTTCGGTCACCGCCCGCACCACGCCGGCCGTGCCTTCCGGGCGCAGTGTGAGTTGGTCGCCGTTCATGCTGTCGGTGAAGGAGTACATCTCCTTCTCGACGATGTCGGTCACCTCGCCGAGCCCGCGCACGAACAGCGCCGTCGGTTCGACGATCGGTGTGCGGATCGCGGCATAGCCGTAACGCTGCATCACGCGGCGCACCGCGTCCTCGAACCATTCCCAGCGTGCCGATTCGGGCGGCAGCAGGTCGTTCATGCCCTTGACCGCACGCAGCGGCGAAGTCTCCGTCTTGGCGGCTTTCTGTTGTTCTGCCATGGTCGATGCCCACAAGGATTCAGGCCGGCCGCGGCCGGTTCGCTGGGCACACCCGAGGGGTGCGCCGGCTCGCCGCGTCAATGCGCGGCGGTGATGCTGCCGTAACGGCGCTCGATGTAGTGCTCGACGACGTTCTGGAACTCGCGCGCGATGCCCTCGCCGCGCAAGGTCATCGCCTTCTCGCCATCGATGAACACCGGCGCGGCAGGCGCCTCGCCGGTGCCGGGCAGGCTGATGCCGATATCGGCATGCTTGCTCTCGCCAGGCCCGTTGACAATGCAGCCCATCACCGCCACCTTCATGTTCTCCACGCCCGGGTAACGCGCCTTCCAGACCGGCATCTGTGCCCGCAGGAAGTCGTCGATCTGCTTGGCCAGCTCCTGGAAGGTGGTGCTGGTGGTGCGGCCGCAGCCCGGGCAGGCGGTGACGCTGGGATTGAAGGCACGCAGGCCGAGCGACTGCAGGATCTCGAGCGCCACCACCACCTCCTGCGTGCGGGCCTCGCCCGGCTGCGGCGTGAGGCTGACGCGGATGGTGTCGCCGATGCCGTCCTGCAGCAGCATCGCCAGCGCCGCGGTCGACGCCACGGTGCCCTTGGTGCCCATGCCGGCTTCGGTGAGCCCGAGGTGCAGCGGGTAATCGCACCGTCGCGCCAGTGCGCGGTAGACGCTCACGAGGTCCTGCACGCCGCTGACCTTGCAGCTGATGAGGATCTGGGACGGGTCCATGCCCAGCTCGCGCGCATATGCGGCCGACTGCAGCGCCGAGCTGATCAGCGCGTGGTACATCACCTGCTTCGCGTCCCAGGGCCGGGCGCGGGCGGCGTTCTCATCCATCAAAGCCGCCAGCAGTTCCTGATCGAGGCTGCCCCAGTTGACGCCGATGCGCACCGGCTTGTCGTGGCGCATCGCGGCCTCGATCATCATCGCGAACTGCCGGTCGCGCTTGTCGCCCTTGCCAACGTTGCCGGGATTGATGCGGTACTTCGACAGCGCGGCCGCGCAGTCCGGGAACTCGGTCAGCAGGCGGTGGCCGTTGTAGTGGAAATCGCCGATCAGCGGCACCGAGATGCCCATGCGGTCTAGCTGCTCGCGCACGTGCGGCACGGCCTGCGCCGCCTCCGGCGTGTTGACCGTGATGCGCACCAACTCCGAGCCCGCCAACGCCAGCTCCTTGACCTGGATCGCGGTCTCGATCGCATTCACCGTGTCGGTGTTGGTCATGGACTGCACGCGCACCGGGGCGTCGCCACCGACCGTCACGACATTGCTGCCCCAGACGACACGCGCCTGCAGCGAACGGCGCGCGGCAGGCTGCGCCACGTCGATCGCTTCGGCGTCACTGCGGGTCCCTGCGGACGCTACTGGCCTGTTCATTTCAGCTCCAAGCGCGCGACGTTGTCGCGCGTCGACTCGCTCAATGCGACCGGCTGGCCGCGGAAGACGATCTGGGTGGCTTCGGCATTTCCCACGGTCACGCGCAGCGGGAGCGGGCCGTCCAGACCCGCCGCCTCGCCGGCCGCCAGCGTGCGCGACAGCAGCACCTGCCCCTTCGCATCACGCACCTCGACCCAGGATTCCGCCACCGCCCGCATGGTCAGCAGGCCGCCGGCCGCGGATGCCGAGGCTGCGGTGCCGACCGGAGCCGAGAACACCGTGTCGATCACGGCCGAACCGGGTGCTGCAGCCTCGGCCTCGGACGACCCGACGGCCGACGCTCCCGCCAGCGCGGGCGATGCCGACTCGGGCGCGATCGACGTCGTCGAGGACACGGCAACGCCTGTATCGATCGGGTTGCTGGCGGCGATCTCCGGGACTGCCGAGGCGCTTGGATCGGTCGGCAGCAGCCGACCCACCCAGCCCACGGGCAGCAGGTAGACGGCCACCGCTGCCAGCACCAGGACGGCGGCCGCGATCAGCGGTGGGCTGAGGAAGCGCTGCCACTCGTCACCGTCGCTTGGCACGCCGCGATCGTGGAAGGGCTGGTTGAGGCCCCGCGCCACGTGATCGAGCCCACGGCCGGCCGACGCGGCCGTAGGCAGGAGCGACAGCACCGGCTCGGCATCGATTTTCAGTGCGCGGCACATGCTCTGCGCCAGCGCACGCGCGAAAGTGGCATCGGGCAGCTGTTCTGGGTGGTCGTTCTCGATTGCCTCCAGCTTCTGCGGCGAGACCTTCAGCGAGGCTGCGAGCACCGCGAGGTGCATCCCTTGCGATTCGCGCGCCGCGCGCAGCAGCTTCCCGGCCGTCGTGGCCGGCGGGCCGGCGTCGACCGTCCCCTCACTCATCGAACATCCCCCGCTCGAACGACGCCGCCTCGCGCGACGTGGGGTAGCTCGCACGCAGCTGGTTGCCCAGATCGCGAACGCCCTGCGGATTGGCCAGGCGGTTCTCGATGCGGGCGGCGAGCCACAGCGTCTCGGCGCTGCGCAACTCGGCGTTGTTGTTGACGCGGCGCACGTAGAAGCGCGCCCGCTCGTACTCGCCACGTCGGTACAGCACGTCGGCCAGGTTCATCGCGATCGCCGGGTTGGCCGGCTCGAGTTCGTAGGCGCGCTTGAGCGTCAGCTCGGCCAGGTCCAGCTGGCCGGCGCGTGCCTCGCAGATCCCCTGCACCAGGAAAGTCCGGTTCGGGGTGCGGTACTGCGGCGTCGCCACGGCGCGCTCGAACAGCTTTCCCGCCTCCGGGTAGCGGCCACGCTGGCACAGGAACCAGCCGTAGTTGTGCATCACGTCGCCGTCGGTGGATGCCAGCTGCAGTGCGCGCTTGAAACTGTCCTCGGCCTTCTGCTCCTCGCCCAGCGCGGCCAGCACCAGGCCTTGCAGGTTCAGCGCCTGCGGCAGATTGGGGTCGGCGGCCAGCGCCAGCTTCACCTCCGACAGGGCATTGTCGAAACGCCCCTCGGAGAAATAGGCCCCCGCAAGGTCGAGGCGGATGCGCGCGCGCTTCGCCGAGTCGGACTCCTCGTCCGTGCCGGCACCGGCGGTGGAACTGCTGCGGCCGAAGTCGTTGGGCCGGCCCTGCGCCTGGGCAACGCTCCAGACCGCGCCACACAACAGCGTCGCCAGCAGCAGTCCTCGCATCGCGTCCCTCACCCATCCGTCCCGCATCATCGTGTCGTCTCCGTGGCTGAACCCGATGGTGCAGCGTCGGCCCGGCGCTGCACCGCGCTGTCGATCGGCCGGATGGCGATCGGCGCACGCCGCATCCGTGCCTGCGCATTGGTGCGGTCCTGTACCTCGCCGGCCAGTTGGCCGCAGGCGGCGTCGATGTCATCGCCGCGAGTCCGTCGCACCGTGGTGACCAGACCCCCGTCGACCAGCAGCTGCGCGAAGGCCTGCACGCGCGCCACTGACGAACGCGTCAGCCCCGAGGCCGGGAACGGGTTGAACGGGATGAGGTTGATCTTGCAGGGCACGCGCCCCACCGGCCCGCGTTCGCCCACCAGGCGCAACAGTTCGCGCGCCTGCGCCTCACTGTCGTTGACGCCGTCGAGCATGCAGTACTCGAAGGTGATGAAGTCGCGCGGCGCCGCCTCGAGGTAGCGCTGGCAGGCCTCGAGCAGCTCCGCGATCCGGTACTTGCGGTTGAGCGGCACGAGATCGTCGCGCAGCGCGTCGGTCGGCGCATGCAGCGACACTGCCAGAGCCACCGGACAGTCCTCGCGCAGGCGGTCGATCATCGGCACCACACCGGAGGTCGATACCGTGACACGGCGACGCGACAGGCCGTAGCCGTGATCGTCGAGCATCACGCGCAGCGCCGGCAATAGCGCGGCGTAGTTCTGCAGCGGTTCACCCATGCCCATCATCACGACGTTGCTGATGACGCGCTCGGTCGTGCCCAGCCGCGCGCGCAGCTGGTGCTCGGCATGCCAGAGCTGGGCAACGATCTCGCCGGTCGACAGGTTGCGACTGAAGCCCTGGTGACCGGTCGAGCAGAAGCGGCAACCGACCGCGCAACCGGCCTGCGACGAGATGCACAACGTGCCGCGATCGTCCTCGGGGATGAACACCGTCTCGACGGCATTGCCGCCGCCCACGTCGAACAGCCACTTGACCGTGCCGTCGGCCGACACGTGCTCGCTCAGCACTGCGAGCGGCCGGACCACCACCCGCCCCGCTAGCTTCTCGCGCAGCGACTTCGCCAGATCGGACATCTGAGCGAAGTCGCTCTGGCCCTTCTGGTGGATCCAGCGGAACAGCTGAGTGGCGCGAAAACGCTTCTCGCCGAGCTGCTCGCAGAAAGCGGCCAGCGCGTCGAGATCGAATTCGAGCAGGTTGGCCGCAGTCATGGCTTGCACCGATCGGACCGTCGGGGCGCCAGGCGCCCCGCAGTCGTTCAGCGGCTGTAGACGTTCATGCCCGGGAAGAAGAACGCCACCTCGACCGCGGCGGTCTCCGGCGCGTCCGAGCCGTGCACGGCATTGGCGTCGATGCTGTCGGCGAAGTCGGCACGGATGGTGCCCTTCTCGGCCTTCTTCGGGTCCGTCGCGCCCATCAGCTCGCGGTTCTTGGCGATCGCGCCCTCGCCTTCCAGCGCCTGGATCATCACCGGGCCCGAGATCATGAACTCGACCAGGTCCTTGAAGAAAGGCCGGGCCTTGTGCACGGCGTAGAACTGCTCGGCCTCGCCGCGCGACAGGTGAACCAGCTTGGCCGCCACGATCTTCAGGCCCGCGCCCTCGAAACGGGCATAGATCTGACCGATCACGTTCTTGGCAACGGCGTCAGGCTTGATGATAGACAAGGTGCGTTCGATCGCCATATTTATTCTCCGGAATCAATGATTTAGCAGAACCTTGAATTGTAGCGCTTGAGGTCGGCGCCTCGATGTCGCTCGCAGCCTCAGCGGCGCGGTCCGCGGCCCCCACCGCCGCCCCCACGACCCCCCTGGCCTCCG
>NZ_AZSN01000015.1:0-43833 GCF_000576225.1 Methylibium sp. T29-B
GCTGGGGCTGCTGCTGACCGGCCTGCTGAGCCGCTGGGTCGCTGCGCAATGGCCCGGCGCCGACGTGCCCTGGCTGGTGGCACCCCTCGGCGCCAGCGCGGTGCTGGTGTTCGCGGTACCGGCCAGCCCGCTTGCCCAGCCTTGGTCAGTGGTGGGCGGCAACACCGCCTCGGCGCTGATCGGCATCGCCTGCGCGCATCTGATCCCGGACCCGGCGTGGGCCGGCGCAATCGCGGTGGGGCTGGCGATCGCCGCGATGTTCGCGCTGCGCTGCCTGCACCCGCCGGGCGGGGCGATGGCGCTGCTGACGGCGTTGGCCGGCATCGGCTCGTTCGGTTTTGCGTGGTTCCCGGCCTGCGTCAATTCCGTGCTGCTCGTGCTGGCCGGCGCCGCCTACAACAGCGCGACGCGACGCCCCTATCCGCACGCCCAGCTGGCGACGCCGCCCGGGCCGGGCGGCGACGAGACCCACCGCTTCAGCGACGCCGACCTCGACGCGGTGCTGGAGCGCTATGGCCAGGTGATCGATGTGAGCCGCGACGACCTGGTCGCGCTGCTGCATGCGGCCGAGGGCGAGGCCTACCGTCGGCGTTTCGGTGCGACGCTCTGCGCCGACATCATGACGCGCGAGGTCGTGACGGTGTCATTCGGCACCGAGCTGCAGGACGCCTGGGCGCTGCTGCGCGAGCACCGCATCAAGGCGCTGCCGGTGGTCGACCGGGCGCGGCGTGTGGTCGGCATCGTGACGCTGGCGGATTTCCTGCGCCATGCCGACCTGGATGTCCACGAGGCTGGTCGGCGCGTCTGCGCAGCTTCATCCGCCGTACGCCGGCCACGCACAGCGACAAGCCGGAGGTGGTGGGGCAGATCATGACGCGCCAGGTGCGCGTCGCCAGCGAGGACCGCCCGGTGGCCGAGCTGGTGCCACTGTTCGCGCAGGGAGGGCACCACCACATTCCGATCGTCGGGCCGGAGGCGCGACTCGTCGGCATGCTGACGCAGTCCGACGTGGTGTCGGCCCTGTCGCGTGTGGGCTGAAGGCGCCGCGGCGCCGACTCAGGCCTCGGCGAGCAGCTTGTCGAGCAGGCGGTGCAGTTCGGCGAAATCGGGCTCGCCGACGTAGCGCTTGACGATCTCGCCGCGCTTGTTGATGAGCACACTGGTGGGCGTCAGCTGGACGTCACCGAAGCCGCGGGCGATGGCGCCGTCATGATCGATCGCCACACTGAAGGGCAGTTTGCGGGTCTCGGTGAAGTTGACCACGTAGGCCGGCGGGTCATAGCTCATCGCCACGGCCAGCGTTTCGTAGCCGCGGGCCTTGAACTTCTCGTGGGTGGCGGCAAGATCCGGCATCTCCTTCACGCAGGTCACGCAGCTCGTGGCCCAGAAGTTCACCAGCACCACCTTGCCGCGCCACTGTTCGCTGCGATGCTGCGAGCCGTCGAGCAGTGTGTAGGCCACGTCCGGGACAGCCTGCTTGCCGGTCAGTGCCAGCGTGGCGGCGATGCCGATTGCCAGGACGGCGGCCGCGGCCGCAACATAGCGCATCAATTTCATGGAGGTGTCCGATGGATCGTCGTGAGTTTACGGGGCAGCTCGTCGCCGGCATGGCGTTGTGGATCTGCGCCGCGCAGGCGCGGGCGCTATCCCTCAGTGACGCCGATGCCAGCGCCGGCTTGAAGGCGGCGCTGGAGCGCGGGGCCGAAGTGGCCGTGAGCCTGCTCGGCAAGACCGATGGATTCCTCGGCAATCCGAAAGTTCGCATCCCGCTGCCGTCGGGCCTGGACAGCGCCGCCAAACTGATGAAGAGCCTGGGCCAGGGCAAGAAGGTCGACGAACTGGTGACCGCCATGAACCGCGCCGCGGAGGCCGCCGTGCCGGAGTCCAAGCAACTGCTCAGCAATGCCGTCAAGCAGATGTCGGTCGATGACGCCAAGAAGATACTCACCGGCGGCGACACCTCGGTGACGAACTTCTTCGCCGAGAAGACGCGCATGCCGCTCGGTGAGAAGTTCCTGCCGATCGTCACGCGGCAGACCGAGAAGGTCGACCTCGCCAACAAGTACAACGCGGTGGCCGCCAAGGCGTCGGGCTTCGGTCTGGTGAAGAAGGAGGACGCCAACGTGCAGCAGTACGTGACCGGCAAGGCGCTCGACGGCCTCTACCTGATGATCGGCGAGGAGGAGAAGAAGATCCGGCAGGACCCGGTGGGCACCGGGAGCGCGATCCTGAAGAAGGTGTTCGGCGCGCTGTAGGCGCGCACCCTCAGTACTGCTTCGAGAGCTCGAACACCAGCGCGGACGGCAGCGACTGGTGCAGACCGTCCCGGCCCACCCGCGCGTGGTTCATGCCGTTGAAGCCCGAGATCTCGAAGGCGTTGCCCTCCTCGGCGATCTCGATGAAGGAGAAGCCGGGCAGCTCGGCGCGGATCTCCTCGGCCAGCTGGTCGAGGCGCTCGCCGCGCAGCACGGCCTCGAACACGATGGCATGCGGCCAGCCTTCGCGACAAAAGTCGACCGCCTCGTCGACCGACCCGACAAAGTCGATCACCAGCCCCATGTTGGCGATGGCCTCGCGCACCAGCAGCCGCATTTCACGGCGGGCCGACACCACCAGCACCTGGTTGCCCGCCAGTGGCTTGGAATTCAGCGTCGATGCATCGCCATGATCGAGCTCGACGGCGCTCATGCCTTCGACGGGGTCGCTGACGGTGCGCGGGAACTCCAGCGCCAGTGTCACGTGGGTCTCGTCGGTGTCGCAGTGCAGCGCCAGGCCCATCGACTGAGCGATCTGTCCCACCAGATGCCAGTTCAGCGACTCGAGCGTGGCGCCGTCGGTCGGCTCGAGGGCAAAACTGCAGGACACCCGGCCGTGTGGCGGCCAGTCCTTCTGGTCGACGCGGAAATCGATGCTCGTGCGGGCGCCCTCGGCCGCCCAGTCGAGCACCGCGTTGAGCAGGCTGAACAACAGCGCCGGATCGACCAGCACCTCGATGGCGCGCGTGCTCTGCCGTACCTGGATGCCGCGGGCGTTGACCTCGCGTGCGCGGTGCGTGAGCACCGCCTGCAGCGTCTGGGCGAGGTCGAGCCGCTCGTGGGACTGGCGCAGCCGCTTCGAGGCGAACCGCGACAGCTGCTGGCCGACCATGCCGACGCGGCGTGCGCGTTCGATCTCGGCGCGCAGCACCCGCAGGCCTTCGCGGTCGATCTTGCCGGTGGTGGTGAGCTGGATCACGCGCTCGAGCGCCGTCGTCAGCGGCCCGGCCACGTCCCGCCCGATCTGCGCGACGATCTCGCGCCAGGCCTCCAGGGGCTCGGCTTCGGTGGTGGCGCGGGTGAGCGAGGGGCGAGCGGTCATGTTCGTTCTGTTGTGTGCGGCCATGCTCGGAAGCACGCGGCCGGGAAGCCCGACACTTCCTGCTGTCGATTGTCCGAGCGTTTCTTCACGCAGCCCAGCACTTTGTGACGTTCATGCGTGCTGCCCCCCTGACTCAGGGGCGTGGCGGGCCAAGCGCGCCGCGCTCGCGCGCCGCGGCGATGGCGGCCGCGTCCCAGCCCAGCCAGTCGACCAGCACGTCGTCGCCGTGCTGGTCGAGCAGGGGCGGCGGCCGGCGCGTCTGCGCCGGCGTGGCCGACAGCTTGAGTGGGCTGGCGACCAGTCGCAGCGTGTCGGTCAGCGGGTGGTCGACCGGCTCGACCATGCCGCGTGCCAGCACCTGGGGGTCGGCGAACACCTGGTCGAGCGCGTTGATCGGTCCGCAGGGCAGCTTCGCCGCCTCCAGGGCCGCCAGCCAGTCGTCGCGCCGACGCTGTCGCATCAGCGCGGCGAGCACCGGCACCAGCGCGGCGCGATGGCGCACCCGGTCGGCGTTGGTCGCGAAGCGCGGATCGGCGGCCAGCTCGGGCCGCCCGGCGACCTCGCAGAAGCGGGTGAACTGCGCATCGTTGCCGATCGCCAGGATCACGTGGCCATCGGCGACCTCGAACACCTGATAGGGCACGATGTTCTGGTGCGCGTTGCCGGCGCGTCCTGGCACCTGACCGCTCACGAGGTAGTTGGCGCCCAGGTTGGCCAGCATCGCCACCTGCGTGTCGAGCAGCGCCATATCGATGTGCTGGCCCTCGCCGCGACGGAAGCCCTCGGCGTCGCGGTGCCGCAGGGCCGCGAGGATGCCGACGCTGGCATACAGGCCGGTGAACAGGTCGGCGACCGCCACGCCCACCTTTGCGGGCCACCGCCGGGCAGGTCGTCCCGTTCGCCGGTCAGGCTCATCAGGCCGCCCAGCCCTTGCACCGCGTAGTCGTAGCCGGCACGCTCGTGATAGGGGCCGGTCTGGCCGTAGCCGGTGATCGAGCAGTAGACCAGCTGCGGGTTCAGGGCGTGCAGCGTCACGAAGTCGAGGCCGTAGCGCGCCATGTCGCCGACCTTGTAGTTCTCGACCAGCACATCGGCCTGCAGTACCAGGGCGCGCACCAGCGCCTGGCCGTCAGGGTGTGCGAGGTCTATCGCGATCGAGCGCTTGTTGCGGTTCGCGCCCAGGAAATAGGCCGATTCGCTGCTTTCGGCGCCGTGTCGGTCGTGCAGGAAGGGCGGGCCCCAACCGCGCGTGTCGTCGCCGCTACCGGGCCGCTCGACCTTCACCACGTCGGCGCCCAGGTCGCCGAGCAGCTGCGTGCACCAGGGCCCGGCCAGCACGCGCGACAGGTCCAGCACGCGCAGGCCGGCCAGTGAGAGAGGGGTGGGAGCGAGGGCCATGCCGCGATTCTGATGCGGTGCGCGCGGCATCCGGATAATGCGGCGATGTCGTTGCGACCCGTCGTGTGTGCCTGGGTGGCGGGTCTCTCCGCTCTGGCGGCGGCCTGCGCGCCTTCGCTCGACTGGCGCGAGGTGCGACCGGACGAGGCCGGCTTGATGATGTTGATGCCTTGCAAGCCGGAGCAGCGGACCCGTCAGCTGGTCCTGGTTGGGCGCCCGGTCCAGATGCGGGTTCTGGGCTGCACCGCGGATGGAACGACCTGGGGCCTGAGCACCGCCGACCTGGCTGACCCGGCGCTCGTCGGCCCGGCGCTGGCGGAGTTGCGTGCGGCGCGACGGCTCAATCTCGACGGAACCGAGACGGCGGTGAAGGCGGCACAGGTCGGTGGCATGACGCCGCAGGCGCAGGCGGTTCGGTTCAGCCTTGCCGGCAAGCTCCCGGACGGCACGTCGCTGACCGATCAATCGCTGCTGTTCGCGCACGGCACGCGTGTGTTCCATGCCGCCGCTTTGGGCGGGAAGCCGTCGGCGCAGGAGCTCGAGACTTTCTTCGACGGTCTGAAACTTCAGAAGTGACAGGGTCCGAAAGGTCCGATCCGGGGCAGGGTGGCTGCGCACGATGTACAAACGCGGCTTGCCAGACTCTGTCCGATGCTGTCGTGCCGGTCCGGGCCTGAACCCATAATCTCCCGACATGGCCGGACTGTTCATCATTGCGCACGCTCCACTGGCTTCGGCGCTCAAGGCCGCGGCGGGACATGCTTTTCCGGAGGCGCTGTCGGTGGTCGAGGCGCTCGACGTGACGCCGCAGCTGACGCCGGAGGAGATCGAGGCGCAGGCGCGCATCCTGCTCGAGCGCTCGCTGTCGGTGCCGGGGAGGCGCGAGGCACTGATCCTGACCGATGTGTTCGGCGCGACGCCGTGCAACGTGGCCCAGCGGCTGGCCGATGGCGTGCGCGTCAAGATCGTCACCGGCGCCAACGTGCCTATGCTGTGGCGCACGATGAACTATGTGGACCAGCCGCTTGACATGCTCGTGGCGCGCGCGCTGGCCGGCGCGACGCAGGGTGTGCTGCAGGTGGCGCCGGCCCGACCGCAGAACCAAGCACAGAACGTGGGAGCCCGACCCGGCGATGATTTCAACGCGCATCAGCATCAGCAATAAGCTCGGCCTGCACGCGCGGGCCTCGGCCAAGCTCACGAAGCTGGCGGGTAGCTACCCTTGCGAAGTCTTCCTCAGTCGCGGACAGCGGCGCGTCAATGCCAAGAGCATCATGGGCGTCATGATGCTGGCGGCCGGCATCGGCACCGAGATCGAGGTCGAGACCTCCGGCGACCAGGAGCGCGAGGCGATGGACGCCCTGCTGCTGCTGATCAACGACAAGTTCGGCGAGGGTGAGTAGGCTTCAGCTGCCGAGGAAGTGTCGGCGGTACTTGAGCGGCAGGTCGTCGATGCGCATCAGCATCGGCAGGTCGGCGGTGTTGAAGTCGGGGTCCCACGCGGGTGCCCCCAGCACCTTGGCGCCGCAGCGCAGATAGCCCTTGATCAACGGCGGCGGTTCGACGGCGAGCCGCCGATCGAGTTCGTCCACGGGCAGCGGCAGTCGCGGGCGCACCTGCCATTCGATCGGTGCCAGGTGGGTATGGCGCAGCTGCTCCCACAGGCTGGCCGCCACATGGCCGCCATCGCGCATGCTGACGCTGGCGCAGCCGATCATCGTGTCGAGCTCGTTGCGGACCATGAACTCGGCCAGCGCGCCCCATAGTGCGAGGATGGCGCCACCCGAACGGTGGTCGGCATGCACGCAGGAGCGGCCCAGCTCGACCATCTTGCTACGCAGTGGGCGCAGGCGCGTGAGGTCGAACTCCGTTTCGCTGTACAGCCCGCCGATGCGCTGCGCGGCCGCCGGCGTCAGGACGCGGTAGGTACCGATCACCCGGCCCGGTTCACTGCGGGTGCCGACCGTGCGCACCAGCAGGTGCTCGCAGAAGGTGTCATAGACGTCGATGTCCAGTCCCGGCGGCGTACCAACGGGCGGTGACAGGCGGGCCCCCATCTCCTCGACGAAGATCTGGTACCTCAGACGCTGCGCTTCGCGAACCTCGCTCTCATCGCGCGCCCAAACCACGTCCAGTCCACGCTGGCTGGCTGAGGGGAGGGCCTCGCTGTCGGGTCGTCGAAGTGACCTCCGAGGCGCGCGCAGCTCCAGGCTCGGAATCTCCTGCAGCGGCAGTGTCGGCAGCGGCAAGTCCCTCATGTTTCGCTCCTTGTTCGGCAATGGCGACGAGCTTGAGTCAGCCGCGTGACGACGCGATGTAGCTCCGATGACGCGCCGATGACACGCGCACAGGGTCCGGGTCGATGTGCGCCGTGGTAACCCCTGCCGGCAGCTGGACGGGCCGCTGCTACGATCGATTCATGAGCCTGCAGATGTTCGGAATTCCGGTCTCGCGCGGCGTGGCCATTGGCCGCGCCGTGCTGGTCGCGTCCAGTCGCGTGGACGTGGCCCACTACTTCATCGAGCCGGCGCAGGTCGAGCGCGAGATCGCGCGGCTGCTGCAGGCGCGCGACGCGGTGGCGGCCGAGCTCGGCGGCCTCCAGCGCGACCTGCCAGAGGACGCGCCCGCGGAACTGTCCGCGCTGCTCGACGTGCACCTGATGCTGCTGCACGACGAGGCGCTGACCGGCGCCACGTCGCAATGGGTGCACGAGCGGCACTACAACGCGGAATGGGCGCTGTCGGCCCAGCTGGAAGTGCTGGCGCGGCATTTCGACGACATGGAAAATGATTACCTGCGTGAGCGCAAGGCCGACCTTGAACAGGTGGTCGAGCGCTTGTTGCGTGTGCTGATGCACGACAGCAGCGCCGTACCGCCGTCGATCGGAGTCAACCCGCGCGACTTCGCCGGCGAGGACCCGCTGGTGCTGGTGGCCAACGACATCGCGCCGGCCGACATGCTGCAATTCAAGCGCAGCGTCTTCACCGGTTTTGTCACCGACGTCGGCGGCAAGACCTCGCACACGGCCATCGTCGCCCGCAGCCTCGACATTCCGGCGGTGGTGGGGGCCCGTGAGGCCAGCCGCATCATCCGGCAGGATGACTGGGTGGTGATCGACGGTGACGCCGGAGTCGTGATTGTCGATCCGTCGTCGATCGTGCTGGAGGAATACCGCTTTCGCCAGCGGCAGAGCGAACTGGAGCGTGTGCGGCTTACGCGCCTGCGGCATACACCCGCCGTCACGCTGGACGGTGAGCGGGTCGAGCTGTTTGCCAATATCGAGCTCCCTGGCGACGCGGCCGCGGCACTGGAGGCCGGGGCGGTCGGCGTCGGGCTGTTTCGTAGCGAGTTCCTCTTCATGAACCGGACCGACGACCTGCCCGGCGAGGATGAGCAGTACCAGGCGTACTGCGCAGTGGTCGATGCGATGAAAGGTCTGCCGGTGACGATCCGGACGGTCGATATTGGCGCCGACAAGCCGCTCGACCGGATGTCGGCCCACGAACTGCGGCACGAGCATGCGCTCAACCCGCGCTCGGCTTGCGCGCGATCCGCTGGAGCCTGTCCGAGCCCAGCATGTTCCGCCAGCAGCTGCGCGCCATCCTGCGCGCCAGTGCGCATGGTCAGGTGCGTTTGCTGGTGCCGATGCTCGCGCACGAGTCCGAGATTCGCGGCACTTTCGATGCGCTGGCGCGCGCGAAGCAGCAGTTGACGGAATCAGGGCGCGCGTTCGGCGATGTCCAGGTGGGCGCGATGATCGAAGTGCCCGCCGCGGCGTTGATGATCGATCGCTTTCTCGATGCCTTCGATTTCGTGTCGCTCGGCACCAATGATCTGATCCAGTACACGCTGGCCATCGACCGAGCCGATGAGGCCGTCGCCCACCTGTACGATCCCTGGCACCCCGCCGTGCTGGAGCTCGTCGCCAGAACCATTCGCGCAGCAAGAGCGCGCGGCAGGGCGGTCAGCGTGTGCGGAGAGATGGCCGGTGACCCGAGCTTCACTTCTGTCCTGCTGGCCATGGGCCTGCGCAGCTTTTCCATGCACCCGTCGCAGATCGCTGCGATCAAGCAGCAGATCCTGCGCACGGACACGCGGCGGCTGAGCGATCTGCTGTTGGGGGCCAGGAGCGACGCTCCGACGTTCACGCCGCTGCGGAACGGCGGGGGCGTGGCGGCGACGCCCCCGCGGCCTTGAAGACTGCATCAACAATTTCGTCGACGACCTTGCGCGGCGGAAAAACTTCGTGCTACAGTAGCTGTCTTCGCTGAACACAGCGCCTCGCCGGAAACGGCAGAGAAGGTGTGAAAAGCAAGAGAAAATAAGAAAAGCTGAGCGGTTGACAAGGTTTTAAAATCAAGTCATAATCTCGCTTCTCTGCTGGCAACAAGTCAGCAACGCCGAAAGGCGACGCTCTTTAACAAATGACAGCCGATAAGCGTGGGCGTTTGAAGGCGAGTGCCAAGAGTCTTGTGAGTAATCGCAAGATTCGAGGTCTCAAGGACCTTAAACGCTCACTGAATTGAATTTTCATGCAAGTGAAGTTCACTTCAATTCTTTGAGTAATTTATCAAGATCGAACTGAAGAGTTTGATCCTGGCTCAGATTGAACGCTGGCGGCATGCCTTACACATGCAAGTCGAACGGCAGCACGGGAGCAATCCTGGTGGCGAGTGGCGAACGGGTGAGTAATACATCGGAACGTGCCCAGTTGTGGGGGATAGCCCGGCGAAAGCCGGATTAATACCGCATACGACCTACGGGTGAAAGCGGGGGATCGCAAGACCTCGCGCTATTGGAGCGGCCGATGTCGGATTAGCTAGTTGGTGGGGTAAAAGCCTACCAAGGCTACGATCCGTAGCTGGTCTGAGAGGACGACCAGCCACACTGGGACTGAGACACGGCCCAGACTCCTACGGGAGGCAGCAGTGGGGAATTTTGGACAATGGGCGCAAGCCTGATCCAGCCATGCCGCGTGCGGGAAGAAGGCCTTCGGGTTGTAAACCGCTTTTGTCAGGGAAGAAACGGTTTGGGCTAATACCCCGAACTAATGACGGTACCTGAAGAATAAGCACCGGCTAACTACGTGCCAGCAGCCGCGGTAATACGTAGGGTGCAAGCGTTAATCGGAATTACTGGGCGTAAAGCGTGCGCAGGCGGCTTTGCAAGACAGATGTGAAATCCCCGGGCTCAACCTGGGAACTGCATTTGTGACTGCAAGGCTGGAGTGCGGCAGAGGGGGATGGAATTCCGCGTGTAGCAGTGAAATGCGTAGATATGCGGAGGAACACCGATGGCGAAGGCAATCCCCTGGGCCTGCACTGACGCTCATGCACGAAAGCGTGGGGAGCAAACAGGATTAGATACCCTGGTAGTCCACGCCCTAAACGATGTCAACTGGTTGTTGGACGGCTTGCTGTTCAGTAACGAAGCTAACGCGTGAAGTTGACCGCCTGGGGAGTACGGCCGCAAGGTTGAAACTCAAAGGAATTGACGGGGACCCGCACAAGCGGTGGATGATGTGGTTTAATTCGATGCAACGCGAAAAACCTTACCTACCCTTGACATGTCTAGAAGTTACCAGAGATGGTTTCGTGCTCGAAAGAGAACTAGAACACAGGTGCTGCATGGCCGTCGTCAGCTCGTGTCGTGAGATGTTGGGTTAAGTCCCGCAACGAGCGCAACCCTTGTCATTAGTTGCTACGTAAGGGCACTCTAATGAGACTGCCGGTGACAAACCGGAGGAAGGTGGGGATGACGTCAGGTCATCATGGCCCTTATGGGTAGGGCTACACACGTCATACAATGGCCGGTACAGAGGGCTGCCAACCCGCGAGGGGGAGCCAATCCCAGAAAACCGGTCGTAGTCCGGATCGCAGTCTGCAACTCGACTGCGTGAAGTCGGAATCGCTAGTAATCGCGGATCAGCTTGCCGCGGTGAATACGTTCCCGGGTCTTGTACACACCGCCCGTCACACCATGGGAGCGGGTTCTGCCAGAAGTAGTTAGCCTAACCGCAAGGAGGGCGATTACCACGGCAGGGTTCGTGACTGGGGTGAAGTCGTAACAAGGTAGCCGTATCGGAAGGTGCGGCTGGATCACCTCCTTTCTGGAAATAGCACTCAATTTCTTGCGTCCACACTTATCGGCTGTCTTTGGCGACAGAAATTGAAACGTGACCGGCTTGACGTAACCGCAAGGCCAACGCCTGGTTGACGTGATGAGCGGACCGCAGCGTTTCGTGAATGCATGGGTCTGTAGCTCAGTTGGTTAGAGCACCGTCTTGATAAGGCGGGGGTCGTTGGTTCGAATCCAACCAGACCCACCAATCCATTCCGTGGGGGTGTAGCTCAGCTGGGAGAGCACCTGCTTTGCAAGCAGGGGGTCATCGGTTCGATCCCGTTCACCTCCACCATCAAATTCGATCCCAAGCGTCAGTGGCTTACGGCCCCTGACGCATGCGATCGTCAGATCGTCTGTCGTTCTTTAACAATTCGTAGAGTCAAATCAGAGTTGTCGGCGGAAACCGCTTCATGGCGGACCGTGCCGTCGGCAACATTTTTGATTGCGTCAACAAACTTCAATTCGCAAGAATTTGAAGAAACGGCATAACGCAAATACTCAAATCAGTCCTTGACGATGCTTCTTCAGCGAGGCGTCAAAGTTATAGGGTCAAGTGACTAAGTGCATGTGGTGGATGCCTTGGCGATTACAGGCGATGAAGGACGTGATAGCCTGCGATAAGCTTCGGGGAGCTGGCAAATTAGCTTTGATCCGGAGATTTCCGAATGGGGAAACCCACCCGCAAGGTATCGCATGATGAATACATAGTCATGCGAGGCGAACCGGGTGAACTGAAACATCTCAGTAGCTCGAGGAATAGACATCAACCGAGATTCCGAAAGTAGTGGCGAGCGAAATCGGACCAGCCTGCACGTTTTAGCAGTCGAATTATCAGAACAGTCTGGAAAGGCTGGCCATAGCGGGTGATAGCCCCGTATGAAAAAATTCGGCTGTGGAACTGGGCGTGCGACAAGTAGGGCGGGACACGAGAAATCCTGTCTGAAGATGGGGGGACCATCCTCCAAGGCTAAATACTCGTAATCGACCGATAGTGAACTAGTACCGTGAGGGAAAGGCGAAAAGAACCCCGGGAGGGGAGTGAAATAGATCCTGAAACCGCATGCATACAAAAAGTAGGAGCCCGCAAGGGTGACTGCGTACCTTTTGTATAATGGGTCAGCGACTTACATTCAGTGGCAAGCTTAACCGAATAGGGAAGGCGTAGAGAAATCGAGTCCGAATAGGGCGTTCAGTCGCTGGGTGTAGACCCGAAACCAAGTGATCTATCCATGGCCAGGATGAAGGTGCGGTAACACGCACTGGAGGTCCGAACCGACTAGTGTTGCAAAACTAGCGGATGAGCTGTGGATAGGGGTGAAAGGCTAAACAAACTTGGAAATAGCTGGTTCTCTCCGAAAACTATTTAGGTAGTGCCTCAAGTATTACCATCGGGGGTAGAGCACTGTTATGGCTAGGGGGTCATGGCGACTTACCAAACCATTGCAAACTCCGAATACCGATGAGTACAGCTTGGGAGACAGTGCACCGGGTGCTAACGTCCGGACACAAGAGGGAAACAACCCAGACCGCCAGCTAAGGTCCCTAATATTGGCTAAGTGGGAAACGAAGTGGGAAGGCTAAAACAGTCAGGATGTTGGCTTAGAAGCAGCCATCATTTAAAGAAAGCGTAATAGCTCACTGATCGAGTCGTCCTGCGCGGAAGATGTAACGGGGCTAAGCCAGTAACCGAAGCTGCGGATGTGCGCGTAAGCGTACGTGGTAGGAGAGCGTTCCGTAAGCCTGTGAAGGTGGGTTGTGAAGCCTGCTGGAGGTATCGGAAGTGCGAATGCTGACATGAGTAGCGTTAAAGGGGGTGAAAAGCCCCCTCGCCGAAAGCGCAAGGTTTTCTACGCAACGTTCATCGACGTAGAGTGAGTCGGCCCCTAAGGCGAGGCAGAGATGCGTAGCTGATGGGAAACAGGTCAATATTCCTGTACCGATGTGTAGTGCGATGTGGGGACGGAGAAGGTTAGCTCAGCCGGGTGTTGGATGTCCCGGTTCAAGCGTGTAGTCGTGGTCTCTAGGCAAATCCGGAGATCTTAGATGAGGCGTGATAACGAGGCGGCTTGCCGCTGAAGTGAGTGATACCCTGCTTCCAGGAAAAGCCACTAAGCTCCAGCTACACACGACCGTACCGCAAACCGACACTGGTGCGCGAGATGAGTATTCTAAGGCGCTTGAGAGAACTCTGGAGAAGGAACTCGGCAAATTGACACCGTAACTTCGGAAGAAGGTGTGCCTTTAGTAGGTGATCCCGTACAGGGGGAGCCCAATGAGGCCGCAGAGAATCGGTGGCTGCGACTGTTTATTAAAAACACAGCACTCTGCAAAGACGAAAGTCGACGTATAGGGTGTGACGCCTGCCCGGTGCTGGAAGATTAAATGATGGGGTGCAAGCTCTTGATTGAAGTCCCAGTAAACGGCGGCCGTAACTATAACGGTCCTAAGGTAGCGAAATTCCTTGTCGGGTAAGTTCCGACCTGCACGAATGGCGTAACGATGGCCACACTGTCTCCTCCAGAGACTCAGCGAAGTTGAAATGTTTGTGATGATGCAATCTCCCCGCGGAAAGACGGAAAGACCCCATGAACCTTTACTGTAGCTTTGTATTGGACTTTGAACAGATCTGTGTAGGATAGGTGGGAGGCTTTGAAGCGGTGCCGCTAGGTGTCGTGGAGCCAACGTTGAAATACCACCCTGGTGTGTTTGAGGTTCTAACCTTGGCCCGTTATCCGGGTTGGGGACAGTGCATGGTGGGCAGTTTGACTGGGGCGGTCTCCTCCCAAAGCGTAACGGAGGAGTTCGAAGGTACGCTAGGCACGGTCGGAAATCGTGCTGATAGTGCATAGGCATAAGCGTGCTTGACTGCGAGACTGACAAGTCGAGCAGGTACGAAAGTAGGACTAAGTGATCCGGTGGTTCTGTATGGAAGGGCCATCGCTCAACGGATAAAAGGTACTCTGGGGATAACAGGCTGATACCGCCCAAGAGTTCATATCGACGGCGGTGTTTGGCACCTCGATGTCGGCTCATCTCATCCTGGGGCTGTAGCCGGTCCCAAGGGTATGGCTGTTCGCCATTTAAAGAGGTACGTGAGCTGGGTTTAAAACGTCGTGAGACAGTTTGGTCCCTATCTTCCGTGGGCGCTGCAGATTTGAGGAAGCCTGCTCCTAGTACGAGAGGACCGGAGTGGACGCACCTCTGGTGTATCGGTTGTCACGCCAGTGGCATTGCCGAGTAGCTAAGTGCGGAAGAGATAACCGCTGAAAGCATCTAAGCGGGAAACTCGTTTCAAGATGAGATCTGCCGGGGCCTTGAGCCCCCTGAAGAGTCGTTCGAGACCAGGACGTTGATAGGCCGGGTGTGGAAGCGCAGTAATGCGTTAAGCTAACCGGTACTAATTGCTCGTGAGGCTTGACCCTATAATTTTGACGACGATTTGAGTTGTCGACTGTTATGCCGTGATAGCGCAATCAAAATCTGATAAGACTCTACGAATTGGCTGTGTTGCTCTGTGAGCAGCGCGGTGTCCGGTTAAGCCTGATGACCATAGCGAGGTGGTCCCACTCCTTCCCATCCCGAACAGGACAGTGAAACGCCTCAGCGCCGATGATAGTGCGGGTTCCCGTGTGAAAGTAGGACATTGTCAGGCTAATATTAAGCAGAACGCCCAACCACCATGGTTGGGCGTTTTTGCTTTTGGGCGTCGATATGAATCGTCAAGATTCCTCTGCGCTGTTTTCGATGAGGCGTCGCACTGGCATGGCGTGTCCCGCACAATTGCAGCATGAGCATCCAGACTGACGATTTCGCTTCGTCCTCGCCAGCCGCACGTCGCGTGGTCAGTACAGCACCGGCGTCACCCAATGAGGAGGCGATCGAGCGGGCGCTCCGTCCGAAGGGTCTGGCCGACTACGTGGGTCAGGCCAAGGCCCGTGAGCAGTTGGAGATCTTCATTGGTGCCGCTCGCAAGCGGTCTGAGGCGCTTGACCACGTCCTTCTGTTTGGCCCTCCTGGCCTAGGGAAGACCACGCTCTCGCACATCATCGCGGCCGAACTCGGCGTCAATCTGCGTCAAACCTCGGGCCCGGTGCTCGAGAAGCCCAAGGACCTGGCGGCAATCCTGACCAATCTCGAGCGCAACGATGTCTTGTTCATCGACGAGATCCACCGTCTGTCCCCGGTGGTGGAGGAGATCCTCTACCCTGCACTGGAGGACTATCAGATCGACATCATGATCGGCGAGGGGCCGGCCGCCCGTTCGATCAAGCTCGAGTTGCAGCCCTTCACGCTGATCGGCGCGACGACCCGAGCCGGAATGCTGACGAATCCATTGCGCGATCGCTTCGGCATCGTGGCGCGCCTGGAGTTCTATTCGGTCGAGGAGTTGGCCCGCATCGTCACCCGCTCCGCGGGGCTGTTGCAAGTGCCGACCGATACGGCGGGCGGGCTGGAGATCGCCAAGCGCTCACGAGGAACGCCACGCATCGCCAATCGCCTGCTTCGACGAGTGCGCGACTACGCACAGGTAAAGGGCGACGGCCGCATCGATGCCGCGATCGCCGACAAGGCGCTCGCCATGCTCGACGTCGATCCCCAGGGCTTCGATGTGATGGACCGCAAGCTGCTCGAGGCGGTGATTCATCGCTTCGATGGTGGACCGGTCGGCCTCGACAATGTCGCGGCGGCGATCGGTGAGGAGTCCGGCACCATCGAGGACGTGATCGAACCCTATCTGATCCAGCAAGGCTACCTTCAGCGCACGCCGCGCGGTCGCATCGCAACGGCGGCGGCGTACCGCCATCTTGGCGTGTTGCCGCCGACGACCTCCGGCAGCGAGTTGTTCGACGCATAACAACAGGCTCTACCGACCCGCGATATCCGTCAGGGGCGGTCCTTCCCCAACGAGACCTTGCGCCTCGTCTGCCGACGAAGTGGCCAATGTCCATGAACAGGCGATCGACCGCTTGGACGTCGTCGGCGCAAAGCACCGTGCCAGCGCTCGCAAACACCGCTGGGGATCTGGAATCCAGTCGCTACGATGAGGAAGGTGATGCCTCTTTCGTGCGCTCCGGGAGCCTCCCGGACACTGCCACTTTCCAGACCAAGGAGTCCGTCATGGCTATCGACATGGACAAGCTCAATGCCTTCATGGGTCGCTTCGTGGTCGACATCGGCGCCGCCCTGCATGCCGGTACGGTGGTGCTCGGCGACCAGCTCGGTCTGTACAAGGCGCTGGCCGACGGGCCGACGAGCCCGGCCGACCTGGCGAGCCGAACCCAGACCGACGAGCGCTATGTGCGCGAATGGCTGAGCGCTCAGGCGGCGGCCGGCTATGTCGAATACGACGCCGACACCCGGCAGTTCCACATGACCGAAGAGCAGGTGTTCGCGCTGGCCACCGAGGGCAGCCCGGCCTTCGTGCCGGGGGCTTTCCAGGTGGCGCTTGGTGCACTGAAGGCCGTGCCCAAGCTGGCTGGCGTGTTCCGCACCGGACTGGGCTTCGGCTGGCACCAGCACGACCCCTTGCTGTTCCAGGGCACCGAGCGCTTCTTTAGGCCGGGCTATGCGGCCAACCTCGTAAAGAACTGGATCCCCGCCCTCGATGGGGTGGAGTCCTGCCTCAAGTCCGGCGCGCGGGTGGCTGATGTGGGCTGCGGCCACGGCGCCTCCACGATCCTGATGGCACAAGCCTATCCGGAGAGCCGCTTCGTCGGCTTCGATTACCACGCACCGTCGATCGACTGGGCGCGACAGGTGGCGGCCGAGGCGGGCGTCGCCGACCGGGTGAGCTTCGAGGTGGCCTCGGCCAAGGACTTCCCCGGTGGCGACTACGATCTCGTGGCCTTCTTCGATTGCCTGCACGACATGGGTGATCCGGTCGGCGCCTCGCGTCACGTCAGGGCGGCGCTGAAGCCCGGCGGCTGCTGGATGATCGTGGAGCCGTTCGCCCACGATGCGCTGCAGGACAACCTCAACCCGGTCGGCCGCATCTTCTATTCGGCCTCGACGATGATCTGCACGCCCGCCTCGCGTTCACAGGAGGTGGGCCTGGCGCTCGGCGCCCAGGCCGGCGAGCAACGCCTGCGCACGGTCGTCAACGACGGCGGCTTCCGGCAGTTCCGGCGCGCGACCGAAACGCCGTTCAACCTGGTGTTCGAGGCGCGGCCCTAGCCGCCAGGGTCGACGGCGTGCCTCAGTCGAGCCGACCGCGCGCATCGATCGGCCACACCGCCTCGACAACCCCTCGGTCGAGGCCACCGCGCACGGCGACGAGGTGCTCATGCAGGTTGACGGTCGGGTCGCAATGGCCTGGCACCAGCCACACGGTGTCGCCGATCGCCGGCAGCGGCTCGTCGCCGCGCGGGTGCAGCAGGCCGTGCTCATCACCACCATTCCTGAACTCGAAGTTTCGGCCCCACACTGTCGGCAGGCCGGAATCGATCGCGTGCGACTTGTGGCCGGCGTCGACCACCGCATGCGCCGCATGGCGGGCGATCACCTGGCTCCTGACGAACACGGCATGCTCGAAGCGCGGGGACCCGGGCAACGGTGCATTGCGCGCGTAATCGGCGTCCATGAACGCATAGCTGCCCGGTTGGATCTCGCCGTAGACACCGCTGGCGGCCTCGAGCAGGAAGCTGCCGCTGCCGGCGCCCGTGACCAGCGGGCAATCGATGCCGAGGGACGTGACCGCGGCGCGTGCGGCGGTGGCCATCGCGACGGCATGGCGGATCGCCGTTTCCCGCTCGGCGACGCTGCGCAGGTGCTGCGCACCGCCGTGATAGGCCTGCAAGCCGGCGAAGCGCAGGCCATCGTGCGCGACGACCTGACGCGCCAGCGCACCGGCCTCGGCGGCTAGCACGCCGCAGCGGCCCTGGCCGGCGTCGATCTCGACGTAGACGTCGATCTGCCGGCCGCTCGCTTGGATCGCCGCAGCCAGGCGCTCGATGCCGACCACGCTGTCGACCGCGATAGCCAGCTGGACGTCGGACGGCAGCGCCGCCAGCCGCGCCAGCTTGGTGGGTGCGATCACCTCGTTGCTGACGAACACATCGCGCACCCCGCCGGCGGCCAGCGCCAGGGCCTCGCCGACCTTCTGCACGCACACGCCGACCGCGCCGCGGGCGACCTGATGCAGCGCGATCGCCGAACACTTGTGGGTCTTGGCGTGGGGCCGCAGCCGCACGCCGTGCGAGCGGGCAAAGGCGTCCATGGCGGCGAGATTTCGCTCGAAGGCGTCGATTTCCACCACCAGCGCGGGGCTGTCGATCGCGTCAACGGGATCACCGACCCGGGCGGGAGCAGGACGCATCGGGCGAGTCGACTCAGGCCGCGTGGCCGACCTTGTCGCCCGCGGCGGCAGGTTGGCTATCGCGGGCGCCGTCGCTGAACTCATCGTGCTGCAGACCATCGAGGTGCGAGGTGTCGCTCCAGCCGACCAGCGTAAAGCCCTCGGGCGTGTACAGCAGCCGGTTGACCGCGGTGTTGCCGAGCTGCCAGGTGCGCGGCGCGTCGAGGCCAACGCGCGCTGCGGCGCGATACAGACAGTCCATCACGCCGCCGTGCGCCACCAGTGCGATCACCTGGCTCGGATGGCGGCTTGCCAGCCGCTCGGCGGTAGCGATCACGCGCGCGTAGAAGGCACGCAAGGTCTCGCCACCTTCCGGGCCGAAGTCGACATCGCGCGCCCGCCAGCGCGCGCTCTCGGCGGGCCAGTGGGTCTCGATGTCCGCCCAGGTCTGGCCCTCGAACCGACCGAAGGCTCGTTCGCGCAGTCCGCGGTCGGTCCGCACCGCGAGCCCGGCGGCCGCGCCGATGGCGAGTGCGGTGTCATGGGCGCGCGCCAGGTCGCTGGCATAGACCACGTCGAGGCCTTCGCCGCTGAGGGCCTGCGCCACGCGCCCGGCCTGCCAGCGGCCCTTGTCGTTCAGGCCGATGTCGAGCTGGCCCTGGATGCGCGTGTCGACGTTCCACGCGGTCTCGCCGTGGCGTACCGCGACGATGCGGGTGAGTTGCGACTGCGGCATCAGGTGCCGCTCGCGTTCAGACGTGCGTTGAGGCTGTAGCCGCCGCTGAAGGACGCCTCGGCCAGCACATGGCCGCGCATCGCAGCCCGCGCTTGCGCGCCGGTGAAGCTGCCTTCGACTGCGAGCCGTGCGACATCGAGCGCATACAGCGTGAAGATGTAGCGATGCCGCAGCGCGTCGTTGAAGGGCGGGAACGGGCCGTCGTAGCCGTGGTAGCTCCCGCTCATGTCAGCGTTGCCGGCGAACCAGCCGGTGTAGTCGTTGAGTCCGTGGCGGGCGCCGTGCAGTGTGGCCGGGCCGGGCTTGCCACGCACCGTGAAGCCGCGGCTGAACTCGCCCTCCGCCAGCGCGCCCAGCGACGGCGGCAGGTCGACCAGCACCCAGTGGAAGAAATCGACCCGCGGCAGGTCGGCCGGGACTTCCCGGTCGGGCTGGTTCACGTCGTCGCCGCGGCTCGGCACGTCGGGGTCATGGCAGATCAGCGCCAGGCTCTTCGTGCCGGGCGGCACGCCGCTCCAGGCGAACTGCGGCGAGACGTTGTCCGAGAAGCTCACGATGCTCGTGGCGTCGGGCCGGCCGGCCGCGTACTGCTGCGGAATGAGGGCGCCGTCGGCCCAGCTGCTGCTCGTCAACTTCATCGGCGGTCCTGTCGTGCGTGGCCGTCGTGGGTCAGACGCCCCAGACGATCTCTTCGTCGGCGGCGTGCGCGCGTTTCATCATCTCCACCAGCGGCCAGGCCCGCTGGCGCAGGCTCACGCCCTCGCGTGGTGGCAGCGTCTTGCCGTCGGCGCGCGCGTCGGCCTCGGCCTGCTGGCGCGCCTGCTCCTCGGCAAGCACCGCGGACTCGAGCGCGGCAATCGCCCCGGGCATGTCGGCCGGCAGCACGATGCCTTTCGCGCCGGGCTCCTTGCCCATCGTGCGCAGCACGGCATCGCCGATCGGGCCGGTCATGATCACGTCGCCGGCCGCCTTGGACTTGAACTTGTACAGCATGGTTTCGACCTTTCAGGATCGATACAGGTGGTCGCGCTGGAATGGGTAGACCGATTGTGCCCCGCGCACCGGCGTCGCCCCGACCTTCCCATCGGGACGGCTGGCCAGCAACTGGTTCAGCGACATCCAGCCGCGCTCGAAGCCCATCGCGCTGCCCGCCAGATAGAGCCGGTAGGCGTGCACCACGCGCTCGCTGGTCAGCGCACGCGCCGCGTCGAGCCGGGCCTCCAGGGCATCGCTCCAGGCCCACAGCGTGCGGGCGTAGTGGGGGCGCAGGTTCTCGACGTCGAGCGTCTCCAGCCCGGCCTCGGCCATCGCCGCCATCACGTGCGAAACGTGCACCAGTTCGCCGCCCGGGAAGATGTAGCGCTCGACGAAATCGCCGATGCCCGCGCCGAGCTGCTCGTTGTGCAGCCCGCCGGCGGTGATGCCGTGGTTCATCAGCAAGCCGCCGGGCTTCAGCAGTCGCCGGAGCTTGCGGAAGTAGGGCAGCAACTGGGCCCGGCCGACGTGCTCGAACATGCCGATCGAAGCGATCTTGTCGTAGGGCCCGCCGTCCGTGCCGTGCTCGGGCACGTCGCGGTAGTCGCACAGCGCGATGCTCACGCGGTCGGCGAGGCCGCGCTCGGCGATCAGCCGCGTCGCGTAGGCATGCTGCTGCGTCGATAGCGTGATGCCGTGCGCCCGCACGCCATGGTGCTCGGCCGCCCACAACAGCAAGGCGCCCCAGCCGGCGCCGACGTCGAGCAGCCGCTCGCCGGGCCGGAGCATCAGCTTGCGGCACAGCAGCTCCAGCTTGGCTTCCTGCGCCGCCGCGAGGGTGTTCACGCCGTCGGGCCAGTAGGCGCAGGAGTACACGCGCCGTGGGTCCAGCCACAGCGCGTAGAAGTCGTTCGAGACGTCGTAGTGGAACTCGATCTGCTCGCGGTCGCGCCGCGGCTGGTGCCGGGACAGCGAGCGGCTGCTGCGCCGCAGCCGTGACCACCAGCGGGCCGGACCGGCGGCATCGTCCAGTCGCGTCGGGTCGCCAGGCACCAGGGCCGCTGCCACCTCCGCAAGGTCGCGCATCGTGCCGTCGATCTGCAACTGGCCTTCGACGTAAGCCTCGGCCAGCCGGCCGACCTGACCGAGCGCCAGCAGCGGCAGCAAGCGCGCGTCCAGCAGTCGCAGCACGACCGAAGCGTGCTCGGCCCCCACCGCAATGCCCCCCGGCAGCTCGAGGCGTGTCCGCACCGGCAGAGACTGCAGGCGCGCGGACACGGCGGCGATCCAGCGCGCCGGGGCCCCGGATCGCGGTGCGGTGGCGTTGCCATCGATCGACGGCGTGGTCATCGGCTTCAGCGTGCTCATTGGTGATGAACTCCTGACGCTATGCTCGACGCAAATTTACCCAGAATGCGGCGGTGCCGCATCACCCTTGCCAATGAAACTGATTCGTTACGGTATGCCGGGGCGCGAGAAGCCGGGCCTGGTGGATGCCGACGGCGTGCTGCGCGACCTGTCCGGCGTGACGCCGCACCTCGACCTGCCGAGTCTCGGCCTGGCGGGCCTGCAGCGCTTGCGCCGGATCAAACCCGAGAGCCTGCCGCGCGTGCGCGGCATGCCGCGCCTGGGTGTGCCGTTCACCGGCATCAGCAAGCTGGTCGCGATCGGCCTGAACTACAGCGACCATGCTGCCGAGTCCGGCATGCGGGTGCCGACCGAGCCGATCGTCTTCATGAAGGCGACCACCTGCATCACCGGCCCCAACGACCCCATCGAGCTGCCGCCCGGATCCCTGAAGACCGACTGGGAGGTCGAGCTGGGCGTCGTGATCGGAAAGACCGCCAAGCGCGTGTCCGAGGCCCAGGCGCTGGACCACGTGGCCGGCTACTGCGTGGTGAACGACGTAAGCGAGCGCCACTGGCAGGCCGAGCGCGGTGGCACCTGGGACAAAGGCAAGGGCTTCGACAGCTTCGGTCCGATCGGCCCCTGGCTCGTGACGCGCGACGAGGTCCCCGACCCGCAGGTGCTGTCGATGTGGCTGGACGTCAACGGCGCGTCGCGCCAGCGCGGCAACACCGCGACGATGGTGTTCAGCGTGGCGCGGATCATCAGCTATGTCAGCGAATGCATGACGCTGCTGCCCGGCGACGTGATCGCCACCGGCACGCCGCCCGGGGTGGGCCTGGGCATGAAGCCGGTGCCACAGTTCCTGAAGGTCGGCGACGTGGTGAGCCTGGGCATCGAGGGCCTGGGCGCACAGCGCCAGGTGGTCGTCCCCGGGTGAGCAGGGCGATCCGGGCGACGCCGCACCCGACGTGAAAAAGGGCGCCCGCAGGCGCCCTCGTTCGAGAAGTTGAAGCCGGACTCAGGCCGCCAGCTTGAACACCTTCACCGCTTCGGTCAGCTTGTGCGACTGATCGCGCAGCGAATGCGATGCGGCGGCGGCCTGTTCCACCAGCGCGGCGTTCTGCTGGGTCGAGCTGTCCATCTGCTCGATCGAGCGGTTCACCTGCTCGATGCCTGCGCTCTGCTCGCGGCTGGCGACGCTGATCTCGCTCATGATGTGCGTGACCTGGCGCACGCTGGCGAGGATCTCGTCCATCGTCGAGCCGGCCTGATCGACCAGCCGCGTGCCGGTTTCCACCTTGTCGACCGAGTCGCCGATCAACGTCTTGATTTCCTTGGCAGCAGCGGCGCTGCGCTGCGCCAGGTTGCGCACCTCACCGGCCACCACAGCAAAGCCGCGCCCTTGCTCGCCGGCGCGAGCGGCTTCCACCGCCGCGTTGAGCGCCAGGATGTTGGTCTGGAAGGCAATGCCGTCGATCACGCCGATGATGTCGGCGATCTTGCGGGCGCTGCTGTTGATGTCGTTCATGGTCGAGACCACCTGCGTCATCACCTCGCCGCCGCGGCTGGCCACGTCGCTGGCGCTGACCACCAGCTGGTTGGCCTGCTGCGCGTTGTCGGCGTTCTGACGCACGGTCGACGTGAGCTGCTCCATCGAGCTGGCGGTCTGCTGCAGGCCGCTCGCCTGGGTCTCGGTGCGGGTGCTCAGGTCGGTGTTGCCCGAGGCGATCTCGTTCGAGGCCACGGACACCTGCTCGGCCGATTCCCGCACCTGGGCGATTGTGCTCAGCAGCTTCTTGCGCATCTGGTTGAGTTCGTGGTTCAGCCAGGCGATCTCGTCGCGGCCGCTGGACGAGATCTTCGTCGCCAGGTCGCCGGCGGCGATGCGCGACACCGACGCCACCACGTCTTCGACGGGCCCCCGCACGCTCTGGCGGATCGCCCAGCCCAGCCAGGCGCCGAACACCGCGGTCGCCAGCACCAGGCCGGCGATCGTCCACAGCGTGCGCTGTGCGTTCTTCTCCAGGTCGCCCAACTTGGTCGATACGGCCGGATCGTTCACGGCGGCGAGCAGGGCATGGGCCTCGCCGGTGGCCGAGCGCACGTTCTAGACGCTGAGGGCCCCGAGCACCAGCGTCAGCACCACCATGATGGTGAAGCCTGCGGCGATGCGGGTGGTCAGTCGGTAGTTCAGCAAGTTCATCGTGAAGGTCTCCGCTACGTCGGGTTCGTTTCATCACGAATCCCGGTCCCGGGCCGGTGTGCACACGGCAAGCCGGCATCGTTGGGGTCTCCGGGGAATATCGACCCGGGCGACCCGGACTGAAGCGGGGATCAGCGGCGGATTTGCCAGGGTTTTCACGGGGCAGACCCCGCGCGGCTCAGAAGCTGCCGCGCAGCACCAGCGCCACGCCGCCGCGGCGAGTGCGCAGCGAGAGCCGGTAACCGGAGTCGAGCTGCATCGCCACGCTGCCGCGGTCGAAGCCAAGTCGCGACTTGCGCGTCTTCCATTCCACACCGCCGCGGGTGGTGTAGTAGGCCGCGGCGGGGTTCGGGCCCAGACCCTGGGCCGCCGAGGTGTCGGCGTACAGCGTGGACTGGTCCGACAGCTGCAGCCGCCAGCCCACGGTGACGGCCGGCCCGCCGGTCTGCCCGGTCAGCCGCTCCGGCTCGCTGCCGATCGCGGGCGCGATCACGCTGTGCGTTACGGTGCCGACCCCAGCCCCAGCGCCACCCGGCCGCTCGACGCCCACCAGCGGTAGTCGATGCTCGAGGTCTCGGCGCGGCTGCCGAGCTCAGGCGTGCCCGAAGCCTGGCGATCGAGTCCCGGCTCCTGCCGGATCTCGACGCTGGTGGAATAGTGGATCTGGTCGCGGCGACGGCTGTCGTTCCACAGGGCCAGGGTCTGCTCTCCGTCCGGCGGCTCGGCGATCGGCGCCGGCGTCTCGGCGCGCCACGGGCTTTCCTCCGCCTGGGCTGCTGCGAGGAGCGGTGCCATCAGCACTGCCACAGCGACTCGGCGGGTGCGTTCGAGACACTTTCCGTGCGCCGACCCGTCCATGGAAATCATCGTACGCCTCGGCCCCGGCGTCGCGGAGGGCGGCAGGGCCGCCGGGCACTGTCTTGAGGGGGTGGACATGGCACGCGCCTGAGGGGGTGGACGACGATGAGTCCAATGTCGCACCCGGCGCGCGCGCGTTCCGTCGGACGCGGCTGACGCTGCGCGTAGGAAGATGGCGCACGCCGACGGCGGGCCGCGCGCGCCGGCGCGGCGCCGTGCTCAGGCGATCACGCTGAGCTTGGCGGCCGTGACCTTGAAGCCGGGGATCTTCGCCACGTCGTCCAGGGCGTCGCCGGTCAGCTTGTTCGCCGCCGCCTCCCAGAAGGCGAACGGCAGGAACACCTGCCCGGGCTGCACCTCGGTGCTGACGCGCACGCGCGCCTGCACCGCACCGTGCCGCGTCGACATCAGCACCGCCTGGCCGTCGCGCACGCCGACCGTCAGCGCATCTGCCGGATGCAGCGACACCAGCGCCTCGGGCGCGATGGCGTCCAGCATGCTGGCGTGCCGTGTCATCGCGCCGGTGTGCCAATGCTCGAGCACGCGGCCGGTGGTCAGGACGAAGGGGTACTCGGCGTCGATCTGCTCGGCGCCGGGGCGGAACACGGTCGGTACCACGGTCGCTCGGCCGTCGACCGTCGGGAAGCGATCGATGAAGACCACCGCAGCGCCGGGGTCGTCCTCGCTCGCCGCGGGCGTCATCACCGCATCGGCCTTGACCAGGCGGCTCCAGGGCACGCCGGCCAGCGGTGGCATGCTGACGCGCATCTCCTCGTAGACGCGCGCCACCGCCGCCTGCGAGGCGCGCTTGCCGCCGCCGTCTTCGTCGCGCCAGTAGTTCCAGTCCAGGCCCAGGCGCCGGCCGACGCGCTCGATGATCCACAGATCCTGCATCGCGAGCTCGGGCGGATCGAGCGCGGGGCGGCCGATCTGGATCAGCCGGTCGGTGTTCGTGTAGCTGCCCCACTTCTCGGCATGGGCCGAGGCCGGCAGCACCACGTCGGCCAGCATCGCGGTCTCGGTGAGGAAGATGTCCTGGACGACCAGATGCTCCAGGCCTGCCAGTGCCCGGCGGGCATGGCCGAGGTCGGGGTCCGACATCGCCGGGTTCTCGCCCTCGACGTAGATGCCGCGGATGCGGCCTTCGCTGGCCGCATGCATGATCTCGACGACGGTCAGGCCGGGCGTCGCATCCAGTGGCTCGGGCGTGGCCCACAGGCGCTCGAAGGCCTGGCGCACCGTCGGGTTGATGACGCGCTGGTAGTTGGGCAGCATCATCGGGATCAGCCCGGCGTCGCTGGCGCCCTGCACGTTGTTCTGGCCGCGCAGCGGATGCAGGCCGGTGCCGACACGTCCGATCTGGCCAGTCAGCATCGCCAACGCGATCAGCCCGCGCGCGTTGTCGGTGCCGTGCACATGCTGGCTCACGCCCATGCCCCAGAGAATCATCGAGCCCTTGCTGGTGGCATAGGCGCGGGCCACGTCGCGGATCGTCTGCGCGTCGATGCCGCAGATTTCGCTCATGCGCTCCGGCGTCGCCTCGGCCACCGAGGCCTTCAGTGCCTCGTAGCCGTTGACGCGCGCCGCGACGAAGGCCTCATCGACCAGTCCCTCGGCGACGATCACGTGCAGCAGCCCGTTGAGCAGCGCGACGTCGGTGTCGGGACGGAACTGCAGGTGCCAGGTGGCGCGACGCGTCAGCGCGGTGTGACGCGGATCGCAGATCACCAGCCGGGCGCCGCGGTCGACCGCGTTCTTGATCCAGCTCGCCGCGACCGGGTGGTTCACCGCCGGGTTCGCGCCGATCAGGAAGATCAGGTCGGCGTGGGCGACATCCTCCACCGGGTTGCTGACCGCCCCCGAGCCGATGCCCTCCAGCAGCGCCGCCACCGAGCTGGCATGGCACAGCCGCGTGCAGTGATCGACGTTGTTGGTCCGGAAGCCCTGCCGCACCAGCTTCTGGAACAGGTAGGCCTCCTCGTTGCTGCCCTTGGCCGAGCCGAAGCCCGCGAGCGGGATGTCGTTGCCGCGCAGGCCGGCCGCCAGCGCCTCGTCGCGCAGCCGGGCCAGGCCGCCGGCCGCGAGCTCCATCGCCTCGTCCCAGGTCGCCGTGCGGAAGATGTCCGTCGGCTTCAACTGGCCCTGCTTGAGGCGCTCGATGTCGGCCGGGTCCTTGGCCACGCCTTCGCGTCGGATCAGCGGCGTGGTCAGGCGGCGCGGGTTGTGGATGTAGTCGAAGCCATAGCGGCCCTTCACGCACAGCCGCCCGTGGTTGGCCGGGCCGTCGCGGCCGGTCACGAAATGGATGCGCTCCTCGCCCTGTGCGTTCGGACCGACGTTCCAGGTGAGCTGGCAGCCTACGCCGCAGTAGGGGCAGACCGAATCCACACGCTTCGTCACTTCCAGCAGCCCGGCGCCGCGGGCCGGCATCAGAGCGCCGGTCGGGCAGGCCTGCACGCATTCGCCGCAGGCCACGCAGCTCGACTCACCGAGCGTCGCACCGGCATCGAAGGTGATCTGCGCATGCGCGCCGCGGAAGGCCAGGCCGATCACGTCGTTGCCTTGCTCGTCGCGGCAGGCGCGCAGACAGCGCGTGCATTGGATGCAGGCGTCCAGGTTCACCGCGATCGCCGGGTGCGAAAGGTCGGCCGCCGCGTAATGCGGCGCGTCGCGCTGCGGCAGGCGGCCGCGCGGCACGGCCAGCTGTTCGGCCCATTGGCTGAGTTCCGAGGCCTTCGTGTAGGTGTCGGTGGTGGCACCGGCGTCGCTGACCAGCAGCTCGACCACCATCTTGCGGGCCGACGCGGCGCGCGGGCTCTGCGTCTGCACCTTCATGCCGGCGGCGACGTTGCGGCAGCACGAGGCAGCCAGCGCCCGTTCGCCTTCGACCTCCACCACGCAGGCGCGGCAGTTGCCGGCCGGCGTCAGGCCCTCCTTGTGGCACAGGTGGGGGATGGTCGTGCCCTCGCGCTTCGCGACGGTCCAGATCGTCTCGTCAGCGCCGGCGGTGACCGTGCGGCCGTCGAGCGAGAACTCCACCGTCGCGGCCTGTGGCGCGAGCAGCTTCGAAGTCAGCGGTGCGTTCATGCCGTCAGCTCTTCCGGAAAATACTTGATCACGCAGTCCACCGGGTTCGGCGCCGCTTGACCCAGGCCGCAGATGGACGCATCGCGCATCACCTGCGACAGCTCGGCGAGCAGCGGCAGGTCCCAGCGGTCGCCGGCGATCAGTTCGTTGACCTTGGCGGTACCCGAACGGCACGGCGTGCACTGCCCGCAGCTCTCGTGCTCGAAGAAGCGCATCAGGTTGCGCGCCACGTCCGTCACGCGGTCCTGGTCAGACAACACCACCACCGCCGCCGAGCCGATGAAGCAGCCGTGCGGCTGCAGCGTGTCGAAGTCCAGCGGCACGTCGGCCAGGCGCTCGGGCAGGATGCCGCCCGAGGCGCCGCCCGGCAGGTAGGCGTGCAGCCGGTGGCCGTCCAGCATGCCGCCACAGTACTCGTCGACCAGCTCGCGCAGCGTGATGCCGGCCGGCGCGAGGTGCACGCCCGGCTTCTTCACGCGGCCGCTCACCGAGAACGAGCGCAGCCCCTTGCGCTCGTGGCGGCCGTGGCCGGCGAACCAGTCGCCACCCTTCTCGAGGATGTCGCGCACCCAGTACAGCGTCTCGAAGTTGTGCTCCAGCGTCGGGCGCCCGAACAGGCCGACCTGCGCCACGTAGGGCGGTCTCAGGCGCGGCATGCCGCGCTTGCCTTCGATCGACTCGATCATCGCGGACTCCTCGCCGCAGATGTAGGCGCCGGCGCCGCGGCGCAGCTCGATCGCCGGCATGTCGCGCATCGGCGGGTCGGCCCGCAGCGCCGCCAGCTCGCGCTCGAGCAGGGTGCGGCAGCCGTGGTACTCGTCGCGCAGGTAGATGTAGACGGCGTCGACGCCGACCGCCCAGGCCGCGATCAGCAAGCCCTCGAGGAAGCGGTGCGGATCGCGCTCGAGGTAATGGCGGTCCTTGAAGGTGCCCGGCTCGCCTTCGTCGATGTTCACCGCCATCAGGCGCGGCGCCGCCTGCCCGCGCACGATGCGCCACTTGCGCCCGGCCGGGAAGCCGGCCCCCCCGAGCCCGCGCAGACCCGAAGCTTCCATCGTCGACAGCACCGTCTCCAGCGGCCGTTCGCCGCTCAGGCACTGCCGCAGCGTGCGGTAGCCGCCGGCGTCGTGATATGACGCGAGCGTGGTGTACGGCGCGGGTTCGTGCTTCGTTCGGCCGGCGGTCACTGCAGCCTGCACGGCTTCGGGTGTCGCGTTCGGCACCGGGCACTGGTGCACGACGGCCGCCGGGGCTTGCTCGCAGCGGCCGATGCACGGGGCGGCGATCACGCGCACCTCGGTCCCCAGCAATGCGGGCAGCCGGGTCAGCAGATCCCGGGCGCCGGCCAGCTCGCAGGCGATGCCGTCGCAGACGCGGACGGTCAGCGGCGCGGGCTCCGGATAGCTGCCGTCGGCCTTCGCCTGGACCACTTCGAAGTGGTGATAAAAGCTCGCCACTTCATAAACTTCGGCCTGGGAAAGGCGCAGTAACTGAGCCAGAGCAGCCAGATGGTCGGTGCGCAGCTGACCGAAATGATCGTTCAGCGTGTGCAGGTGCTCGATCAGCAGGTCGCGCCGCAACGGGGTCTGCGGCCTGGCCGCCAGCAGGGCCTGGACCGCGCTCAATGCCTGGGCGTCGACCGGGCGGTCGCCCGAGGCCCGACGCGGTTTGACGGCCGGGTCGCGCAGGACCTGGATCGGGATCACGGGCGCATTCATAGCTCGGGAATTCCTTGGGTATCGGCGCCGTTCGCTTATGTTTCAATGAGCATATGCCCGGGCGCTGTCTCGTCTCGGGACGATAGCGGGCCCCCCTCACTCTGATATGCACAAGGCCGCCTAATCATGCGGATCCAGATCACCCCTCACTGGGGCGTCGCCCAGGACGTCGACCACCTCGTCGACACCACCGCGCTGCTGACCCTGCTGGCCGCGATCCAGGAGACCGGCGCGATCGCGCAGGCGGCTCGCAGCGTCGGCCTGTCCTACCGCCACGCCTGGGGGCAGGTGAAGCGTGCCGAGGACCTGTTCGGCTACCCGCTGGTCAACGCCGGCCGCGGCCGCGGCTCCACGCTGACGCCGCTGGCCGAGAAGCTGATCTGGGCCGATCGCCGCATTGCCGCGCGGCTGTCACCGCTGCTGTCGTCGCTGGCGTCGGAGCTGGAGAACGAGCTCGGCCGCACGCTGCCGCAACGCACCGATGGCTCCGCGGCGCTGCGCCTGCACGCCAGCC
This sequence comes from Methylibium sp. T29-B, assembly GCF_000576225.1. NCBI lineage: Bacteria > Pseudomonadati > Pseudomonadota > Betaproteobacteria > Burkholderiales > Sphaerotilaceae > Methylibium > Methylibium sp. T29-B. The sequence continues at coordinate 29,614 of NZ_AZSN01000015.1, forward strand.
ATGGCTTTGCGGTGGCGGCGCTGGTGGAGAAGCTCGAGGCCGCGTCGCTGTCGGTCGAGCTGCGCTACCGCAACAGCTTCGAGTCGGTGTCGGCGTTGGCGCGCGGCGAGTGCGACCTGGCCGGCTTCCACGTGCCGATCGGCGAGTTCGAGGCGCCGGCGGTCAAGCGCTACATGAAGTGGCTCAAGCCGCAGACCCACAGCCTGGTGCACCTGGCGGTGCGTACCCAGGGCCTGTTCGTCGCACCGGGCAACCCCAAGCGCATCCGCACGCTGGCCGACTTGCAGCGCCCCGGCGTGCGCTTCGTCAACCGGCCCGAGGGTTCGGGCACGCGCATGCTCACCGAGTTGCTGCTGAACCAGGCGGGCGTGGTGCCGGCCGAGATCAGCGGCTACGAGAGCACCGAATTCACGCATGCGGCAGTGGCCGCCTACATCGCCAGCGGCATGGCCGACGTCGGCATCGGCGTGCAGACCGCGGCGCAGCGCTTCGGCCTGCCGTTCATCCCGCTGGTGCGCGAGCGCTATTTCTTCGCGCTGCCGACCGCGTCGCTGAACCGGCCGGCCATGCGCACCGTGCTGGACCTGATGCAGTCGCCGGTCTACCGCTCGTCGGTGTCGTCGCTGGTCGGCTACGAGGCCGGCGAGACCGGCCGGGTGCTGAGCGTGACCGAGGCGTTCGACCGCTAGGGTCAGGCGTCTTTGCTGCGCCGCTCGCGCAGGCGCCGGTAGATGAGGCCGCGCGACACGCCGAGCTGGCGCGCGGCGCGCGACACGTTGCCGCCGCATTCGAGCAGGGTGCTGTCGATCATGCGGCGGTGCGAGTCCACCAGCGTCAGCGCCTCGCCCTCGCTGCGCGCGTCGCCGCCGACCGGCGCGGTCGCGGTTGCGGTCGCGCTATCGGGCTCGGAGAAAGCGGGCGTCGCCACCGGGCTGGCGAAAGCCAATGCCGTGGCCCCGTGGTGGCCGTCCTTCTCGGGCGGCTGCGCCTCGAGCCACATGCCCAGCCCGCCCGGAACGCGGTGCGACTGCACGCGGGCTCCGTGGGCCAGCGAGAGCAGGCTCTCGAGGTCGATGCCGAAGGTCTGTTCGACCGTCGGCGAGCCGGCGTGCGCGCCCGCCAGCAGCCGGGTGCCCGCGCCGTTGACCCAGCACACGCGGCCGTTGCCGTCGATCGCGGCCAGGCCCTCGAGGGGCGTGTGCAGCAGGCCCGGGCTCGACTGGAAGCGAAGCAGCAGATGCTCGCGCGACTGCGCGCGCAGCAGGCGGTTCTCGATCGTCGTCGCATAGAGGCGCACCATCGCCGCCGCGTCGAAGCGGAACTGCTCCTCCTCGGACGACAGATCGAGCACGCCGGCGATCTCGCCGTGCGTGTTGCGGATCGGTGCGGCGGCGCAGTACATCACGTTGAAGCCGCTGAAGAAGTGCTCGGCGCCGCTCACCACGCAGACCTCGCCGGTGCGCGCCGACACGCCGGGCGCGCCGGTGCCGACGTTGGACTCGGCGAGATCGTTGCCGACCCGCGCCATGATCGGCATCAGCCGACCCTCGCCGAGGGCGGTGGGCGTCGCATGCACGATCACGCCGTCGTTGCTGGTCAGCAGGGCCTTGCAGGCGGTGCCGGCCAGGGCCGCGTCGAGCTGCGACAGATCGTCCTTCGCCGCGTCGAGCAGCTGGCGGTTGCGCGCCAGCGCGCCCGCCACGCGCGACTTGGTGATCGGCGAGAAGGTCACGTGCTCGTTCGGCCTGCGGCGCGCGCCGACGCAACGTGTCCACGACTGGATCACCAGTTCGGGCACCAGCCCCGAGGGGCGCACGCCCTCCTCGAAGAAGCGCTCGCGTGCCAGGGCCACGCGCTGCTCGGCGGTGGCGAAGAAGGGGCCGGCCGGCAGACGGGATTCGGGGCTGGGTCGTTGGCGAACAGCGGGCACTCTGGCGGTCATGGACGGACTCCGTGAGGGTGCGTGAATCTGTACCAGGCTGGAACAAAAAACGCCTAGGGAAACTACTTGATTGGGCTGCCTGGGAGGCAAAACCTATCGTTCGCCCTGCATTCTGAGGCTGCGGCATGTCGTCGGGCCGTCGCAATGGGAGACGAAGGATGAAGCGGGATTTCGCGAGGGCCGTGCTCGGCGTGGCCCTGGCATGTCTGGCGCCCCTGGCGCTGGCGCAGACGATCGACGACCTCAAGCGCGACGCGACGACGCCCGGCGACGTGACGACCTACGGCATGGGCTGGGGGCAGCAGCGCTACTCGGCGCTGGCCAAGATCAACAAGACCACCGTCAAGCGCCTGGTGCCGGCCTGGAACCTTAGCCTCGACAACTCCGCGAACGCCTCGACGCAGCCGCTGCTGATCGGCGGCGTGATGTACGTGTCGACGCACAACGCCACGGTGGCGATCGACGCCGAGAGCGGTCGCCAGAAGTGGAAGGTCGCCATCGACCTGCCGGCCGACGTGAACGGCTACCTCTGCTGCGGCATCCAGAGCCGCGGCATGGCCGCGCTCGATGGCGTGCTCTACCGCACCACCATCGATGCCCACGTGCTGGCCATCGACATGGCCAGCGGGAAGACGCTGTGGAAGCAGAAGGCGGCCGACTACAAGCAGGGCTACAGCATGACCCACGCGCCGCTGGTCGCCGGCGGCGTGCTGATCACCGGCATCTCCGGCGGCGAGTACGGCACGCGTGGCTTCCTCGATGGCTGGGACCTGAAGACCGGCGAGAAGAAGTGGCGCACCTGGACCGTGCCCGCTCCCGGCGAGCCCGGCTCGGAGACCTGGAACGCCGACCGCCACGACTAGGGCGGTGCGCCCACCTGGCTGACCGGCACCTACGACCCGGAGCTCAACCTCGTCTACTGGGGCACCGGCAACGGCGGGCCGTGGAACCCGGCGTGGCGCGGCAAGGATTCGCTCTACATCTGCTCCATCCTCGCGCTCGACCCGGCCACCGGCAAGATCGTCTGGCACTATCAGACCTCGCCCGGCGACCCCTACGACTACGACGCCACCAACGAGCTGGTGCTGGGCGAACTGCCGGTGAACGGCGCCGCCCGCAAGGTGCTGATGCAGGCCAACCGCAACGGCTACTTCTACGTGCTCGACCGCAGCAACGGCAAGCTGCTATCGGCCACGCAGTTCGCGCAGAAGGTCAACTGGGCGAGCGGCATCGACATGAAGACCGGCCGCCCCATCGACACCGAGATGACGAAGGCAGTGCGGTCCAATGTCGAGAGCAAGGACTTCATCGAGGCCTGGCCCAGTGCCTTCGGTGCGAAGAACTGGATGCCGATGAGCTTCGACCCGCTGAAGAAGCGCGTCTACCTGAACACGCTCAACTTCGGCATGAAGGTCAAGTACGGCACCCCGGCCTACCGCCAGGGGGCCTGGTACCTGGGGCTCGAACTCGGGGGGTGGGTCGATCCGGACGGAGGCATGCGTGGCGCGCTGGTCGCCTGGGATCCCACCACCGGCAGGAAGCTGTGGGAGAGCCCGACCGCCGCGCCGTACTGGAGCGGCGTGCTCTCCACCGCTGGCGGGCTGGTGTTCACCGGCGCGCAGACCGGCGAGTTCATGGCCTTCGACGCCGACACCGGCACGAAGCTGTGGCAGTTCCAGACCGGCTCGGGCATCTCCGGCCTGCCGATCACCTGGGAACTCAAGGGCCAGCAGTACGTCACCGTGACCAGCGGCGCCGCCACCGTGTACGGCTTCCTCGGCGGTGATGCCAAGCTGGCGCAGGTGCCGGCGGGCTCGTCGGTGTGGACCTTCAGGCTGATCGACTGATGCCGGCCGCGATGACCCGCGCCCGTGCGGCCGTGTTCGCCGCGCTGCTGGCGGCCGTTCTGCTGCCGGGGCCGGTGGCCCGAGCGCAGGCGCCCGAAGGCGGCGCGAGCGCCGCGCTGGGGCGCTCGCTCTACACCAGCTACTGCGCGCGCTGTCACGGCGTGAACATGGTCAGCAACGGTGCCAGCTTCGACCTGCGCAGCTTCCCGAAGGAACAGCGCGAGCGCTTCGAACGATCGGTGACGCAGGGGCTGCGTGCCATGCCGGCCTGGGGCTCGACCTTCCAGCCGGACGAACTGGCGTCGCTGTGGCTGTTCGTCAGTGCTGCCGCCAGCCCGCCGTGAAGGCGGCGAAGCGGTGGGGCCGTGTCGCGGCCGGACCGGGTAGACCCGCTTCGGTTTCTCCCTCTGGCGGCCCTGCAGGGGCCGCCCCTAGCATCGATGCGGTCCGCCGATCAGGAGTTCGCCATGACATCCGCCGTCCCCTTCCTGCAAGCCCGTGACCTGCTGCTGCGCCTGCGCGACGACCAGGCCGCAGCGGCGCGAGAGTTTCGCTGGCCGGCGCTCGGCGAGTTCAACTGGGCGCTGGACCACTTCGACGCGATGGCGCGCGACCCCGCACGCGCCGATGCGCCGGCGCTGTGGATCGTCGGCGAGGACGGCAGCGAGGTGAAGCGCTCGTTCCGCGAGCTGTCGCAGCGCTCGGCCCAGGTGGCCAACCACCTGCGCGCCCTGGGCGTGCGGCGCGGCGACCGCGTGCTGCTGATGCTCGGCAACGAGCTGGCGCTGTGGGAGACCATGCTGGCGGCGATGAAGCTGGGCGCGGTGCTGATCCCGGCCACGGCGCTGCTGACCACCGAGGATCTGCGCGACCGCATGGAGCGCGGCGACGTGCGGCACGTGGTGACGGCCAGCGCGCAGACCGACAAGTTCGCGCCGCTGCCGGGCGACTACACGCGCATCAGCCTCGGCGAGGCCCAGCCCGGCTGGCAGCGCTTCGAGGACGCCGCCGCCGCGCCGTCCGCCTTCACCCCCGACGGACCGACGCGCGCCAGCGACCCGCTGCTGCTGTACTTCACCTCGGGCACCACCTCCAAGCCCAAGCTGGTGCTGCACACCCACCAGAGCTATCCGGTGGGGCACCTGTCGACGATGTACTGGATCGGCCTGCGGCCCGGCGACGTGCACCTCAACATCTCCTCGCCCGGCTGGGCCAAGCATGCGTGGAGCTGCTTCTTCGCGCCGTGGAATGCCGGCGCCTGCGTGTTCATCTACAACACCGCCCGCTTCAACGCGGGCGGGCTGCTGGCCGTGCTCGAGCGCTGCCGCGTCACCAGCCTGTGCGCGCCGCCCACGGTGTGGCGCATGATGGTGCAGGAAGACCTGGGCGCCTACCGTGGCCGGCTCGCGCTGCGCGAGCTGATCGGCGCGGGCGAGCCGCTCAACCCCGAGATCATCGAGCAGGTGCGCGCCGCCTGGGACCTGACGGTGCGCGACGGCTACGGCCAGACCGAGACCACCGCGCAGATCGGCAATGCGCCGGGCCAGCCGCTCAAGCCCGGGTCGATGGGCCGGCCGCTGCCGGGCTACCGCATCGCGCTGATCGACGCCGACGGCAAGGAGGCCGACGAGGGCGAGGTCTGCATCGTGCTGGCCGAGCGGCCGCTCGGGCTGATGGTGGGCTACCAGGACAGCGCCGAGAAGACCGCCGACGCGATGCGCGACGGCTACTACCACACCGGCGATGTGGCGGCGCGCGATGCCGAGGGCTACATCACCTTCGTCGGCCGCGCCGACGACGTGTTCAAGGCCTCCGACTACCGCATCAGCCCGTTCGAGCTGGAGAGCGCGCTGATCGAGCACGAGGCGGTGGCCGAGGTGGCGGTGGTGCCCAGCCCCGACCCGCTGCGCCTGGCCGTTCCCAAGGCCTACCTGATCCTCACCGCCGGCCAGACGCCCGACCGTGCGCTGGCCGAGGCGATCCTCGGCTTCGCGCGCAAGCAGCTCGCACCCTACAAGCGCGTGCGGCGCATCGAGTTCGTCACCGAGCTGCCCAAGACCATCTCCGGGAAGATCCGCCGCGTGCAGCTGCGCGCACAGGAGGTCGAGCGGCGCGCGGCCGGCGTGCGCGCGGCCGGCGAGTTCTTCGAGGAGGACTTCCCGCAACTGAAGGCCGAGGCCTGAGCAGGAGGCGCGCATGGACAACGCGAGCTACGTGCACGGCGCCTCGGCGCAGACGCTGATCGGCGAGACCATCGGTCGCTGGTTCGACGCGGCCTGCGAGCGCCATGCCGAGCGCGACGCGCTGGTGGTGCGGCACCAGCAACTGCGGCTCAGTTACGCCGAGCTGCGCCAGCGCGTCGACGCGCTGGCCTGTGGCCTGATGCGCCTGGGCCTGAAGGCCGGCGAGCGCATCGGCATCTGGTCACCCAACAACGCCGAGTGGACGCTGACGCAGTTCGCCACCGCCAAGCTCGGGCTGGTGCTGGTGAACATCAACCCGGCCTACCGGCGCAGCGAGCTCGAATACGCCCTCACCAAGGTGGGGTGCCGCGCGCTGATCGCCGCGCCGTCGTTCAAGGGCAGCGACTACCTCGCGATGCTCGCCGACCTGGCGCCCGAGCTCGCGCAATGCGCGCCAGGGCGGCTGCGCGCGAAACGCCTGCCGGACCTGGAGTTCGTGATCCGTCTGGGCGCGGAGGCGACGCCGGGCATGCTGAACTTCGACACCTTGCTGCGCACGCCGCGCGCCGACGACCGGGTCGACCTGGCCCGGCTCGGCGAGACGCTGCAGTTCGACGACCCGATCAACATCCAGTTCACCTCGGGCACCACCGGCAACCCCAAGGGCGCGACGCTGTCGCACCACAACATCCTGAACAACGGCCACTTCGTCGGCGAGGCGATCCGCCTCGCGCCGGGCGACCGGCTGTGCATCCCGGTGCCGCTGTACCACTGCTTCGGCATGGTGATGGGCAACCTGGGGGCACTCACGCACGGCGCGACCATGGTCTACCCGTCCGAGGGCTTCGATGCCGCGGCCACGCTGGCGGCGGTGGCCGAGGAACGCTGCACCGTGCTGTACGGCGTGCCGACGATGTTCATCGCCCAGCTCGACCACCCCGACTTCGCGCGCCACGACCTGCGCAGCCTGCGCACCGGCATCATGGCCGGCAGCCCCTGCCCGATCGAGGTGATGCGCCGCGTGGTCGACAAGATGCACATGGCCGAGGTCACCATCGCCTACGGCATGACCGAAACATCGCCCGTCAGCTTCCAGAGCGCCACCGACGACCCGCTGGAGCGGCGCGTGTCCACCGTCGGGCGCATCCAGCCGCATTGCGAGGTGAAGCTCGTCGACGAGGCCGGCCGCATCGTGCCGCGCGGCGAACCCGGCGAGCTGTGCACGCGCGGCTACTCGGTCATGCTGGGCTACTGGGACGACGCGGCGAAGACCCGCGAGGCCATCGATGCGGCGGGCTGGATGCACACCGGCGACCTCGCCACGCTGGATGCCGAGGGCTACTGCAACATCGTCGGCCGCCTGAAGGACATGGTCATCCGCGGCGGCGAGAACCTCTACCCGCGCGAGATCGAGGAATTCCTCTACCGCCACCCCAAGGTGCAGGACGTGCAGGTGATCGGCGTGCCCGACCCGAAGTACGGCGAGGAGCTGTGTGCCTGCGTCATCGTGCGGGCCGGCGAGCAGCTCGGCGCCGACGAACTGCGCGCGTTCTGCGACGGCGAGATCGCGCGCCACAAGGTGCCGCGCCACATCCACTTCGTCGACGCCTTCCCGATGACGGTGACCGGCAAGATCCAGAAGTTCAGGATGCGCGAGCAGATGAAGGAGCTGCTGGGCCTGGTCGACGTGAAGACTGCCTGAGGCCGGCGTCTCACACCGGCGTGGCGCTGGTCGCCTTCACGCGGTCCATCACGAAGCTCGTCTTGCAGTCCTCGACGCTCGGGTGCTTCAGCAGCGTGTCCATGATGAAGCGCGAGTAGTGCGCCATGTCCTGCACCACCACGCGCAGGTGGTAGTCGGTCTCGCCGGTCAGCGCCACGCATTCCACCACCTCGGGCCACACCTGCACCGAGGCCTTGAACAGGTCCATCGGGTTGCGCTTGTGCGTCTCGGTGTGCTTCTCGAGCCGCACGCTGATGAAGGCCGTGAGCCCCAGGCCCACGCCCGCAGGTGGCACCACCGCTGCATAGCCCGCGATCACGCCCGCTTCCTCCAGCCGCTTCACGCGCCGCAGTGCGGCCGAGGCCGACAGCTGTACCTCGGCGGCCAGCTGGTCGTAGGTGGCGCGGCCGTTGGCCTGCAGCACGCGCAGGATGCGTCGGTCGATCATGTCGAGCTCGATAGAGGCTTCCATAAGGTTGATTGTGCAGGAATCATGCGCGATGTTGGTCATTTGCGCGTGGTTTGCAGTAAACCTGCGCCGCATGCTCTATACAGTGGAGACAGTTCTTTCTCCACGCCAGCGAGGTCCGCGCATGCAATTCACCCCTTGGGACAACCCGATGGGCACCGACGGCTTCGAGTTCATCGAATACGCCGCGCCGGACCCCGCCGCGATGGGCGCGCTGTTCGAGCGCATGGGCTTCCGCGCGATCGCCAAGCACCGCCACAAGCAGGTCACGCTGTACCGGCAAGGCGAGATCAACTTCATCGTCAATGCGGAGCCCGACTCGTTCGCGCAGCGCTTCGCGCGTCTGCACGGCCCGAGCATCTGCGCCATCGCGTTCCGCGTGCGGGACGCCAAGGCCGCCAGCGAGCGGGCGGTCGCGCTCGGCGCGTGGGGCTATGCCGGCCACGCCGGTCCCGGCGAGCTGAACATCCCTGCCATCAAGGGCGTGGGCGACTCGCTGATCTACCTGGTCGACCGCTGGCGCGGCAAGAACGGCGCGAAGGACGGCGACATCGGCAACATCGGCTTCTTCGACGTCGACTTCGAACCGCTGCCCGGCGCTACGCTCACGCCCGTCGGCCACGGCCTCACCGTCGTCGACCACCTGACGCACAACGTGCACCGCGGCCGCATGGCCGAGTGGGCCGAGTTCTATGCGCGGCTGTTCAACTTCCGCGAGATCCGCTACTTCGACATCGAGGGCCAGGTGACCGGCGTGAAGAGCAAGGCCATGACCAGCCCCTGCGGCAAGATCCGCATCCCGATCAACGAAGAGGGCAACGAGACCCCGGGGCAGATCCAGGAGTACCTGGACCGCTACCACGGCGAGGGCATCCAGCACGTCGCGCTCGGCTCGGGCGACCTGCACGCCACCGTCGACGCGCTGCGCGTCCAGGGCGTGAAGCTGCTCGACACGCCCGACACCTACTACGAGTTGGTCGACCGGCGCATCCCCGGTCACGGCGAGGACCTCGCGGCACTGCGTTCGCGCGGGATCCTGGTCGATGGCAAGGCCGGCGAACTGCTGCTGCAGATCTTCAGCGAGAACCAGCTCGGACCGATCTTCTTCGAGTTCATCCAGCGCAAGGGCGATCAGGGCTTCGGCGAGGGCAACTTCAAGGCCCTGTTCGAGAGCATCGAGCTCGACCAGATGCGCCGCGGCGTGCTGGCCGGCGAGGCCGCGACGCAGGGCGCCTGACGCGCCACGCTGCTCCCCGCCCGGCAGAGAATCCGCACCGCCATGAAGAACGACTTCCATGACGGCGTGAACAAGGGCGTGGCACCGGTCACCTACGGGCAGGGCGACCGGCCGCCGCGCGGCGACTACTCGCGCGCGCGGGCCGACTACAGCTGCGAGCAGGACATGGCCCGCTACACCGAGGCCGACCACGAGACCTACCGCCGTCTCTATGCCCGCCAGCTGCGGCAGCTGCCTCGCCTGGCCTGCCAGGCATTCATCGACGCTGTCGAGCAGCTCGGTGCCCCCGACCGCATCCCGCGCTTCAGCGACATCTCCGCGCGGCTGTCGAAGGCCACCGGCTGGCAGATCGTCGGCGTGCCCGGCCTGATCCCCGAGGAGGCCTTCTTCGCGCTGCTCGCCCAACGGAAGTTCCCGGTCACCGACTGGATCCGCACCCCCGAGGAGTTCGACTACGTCGTCGAGCCCGATGTCTTCCACGACCTGTTCGGCCACGTGCCCCTGCTGTTCAACCCGGTGTTCGCCGACTACATGCAGGCCTATGGCGCCGGCGGGCTCAAGGCCAGCCGGCTCGACGCCTGCGAGCTGCTGGCGCGCCTGTACTGGTACACGGTGGAGTTCGGGCTGATCGACACGCCGCAGGGCCTGCGCGCCTACGGGGCCGGCATCCTGTCGAGCGCCGGCGAGCTGCGCCACGCGGTCCTGTCCCCCGAGCCGCAGCGCATTGCCTTCGATCTGCAGCGGCTGATGCGCACGCTCTACAAGATCGACAGCTACCAGGCCGGCTACTTCGTGATCGACAGCTTCCGCCAGCTGTTCGACGCCACCGCGCCGGACTTCACGCCGGTCTATGCGGCAGTGCGCCAGCAGCCGCTGGTGGAGGCCGGCATCGTGCTGGACGGCGAGCGCTGCTTCACGCCCGCCGGCTGAAGCCGTCACGCCGCCTGGCCTCCCCCAACGGGGGCCCCCGCGAGAGCGATGTGTGACAGGGTGAGCGCACCGAGACTCGTCGGCAGTGAACGCCACTGCCCCGCTGCCCTCGATGTCGCCCCAGTTGTCCACCCGCTGCGCACTGGCCTTGCTGGGGGCGATGCTGTTCGCGAGCCTGATGGGCCTGCTCGCCTGGGGGCCGGTCGGCTATCCGGCGCAGACCGACCGCAACACCGACTCGCGCACCGTCCTCGGTCTGGTGCAGGGCTGGAACCTGCTGTCGCTGCTGCCCCTGTTCGCGGCCAGCGTGGCGGGCACCGTCGGCCTGCGCCGCCACCGCGCTGGCGGCCCGCGTCGCCTGGCGTGGCGCCTGTTCTTCGGCGCGGCCATGCTGACCACCGTGGTCGGCGCACTGGACCATCTTGCGCCGGGCGATGTCGGCTTCCTGCTGAGGCAGGTCGCCACCGCCAGTGTTTGCGTCCTGCTGTCCCTGATCTACCTTGCAGAACGGCTGGGGCCTCGCTGGGTCACTCCCGGGCTGCTGGCGGCGGCCGTCGCGAGCGGGCCGCTCGGCGGTCTGGCCTGCGCAGCCAGCGCGGCCTGGCTCGACGGTCCTGACTTGCGCTGGCTGCTGTGGCTCGAGTTGCTGCCGGTGCTGCTGATGCCGCTCGGCGTGTGGGGGCTGCGCAGCGACGGCCTGCGCCCACGCGACTGGATCGTGGCGCTGCTGTGGTTCGCAGCGGCGAGGTTCGTCGACGCCGCAGATGGCTGGGTGTGGCAGGCCAGCGGCGGGGTGTTCAGCGGCCACGCCGTGCACCACCTGCTGCTGGCGGGCTGTATCGGCTGGCTCGCCTGGCGGGTGTTGCGTCAGCGCCCCGACGCGCCGCCGGCCACGCACGAGGAGCTGGCGGCAAGCCAGCGCGCCGCCTCGCTCACCACCTCCGGGTGAAACACCATCGCCACGTGCGCCGTGGCGGGCAGGTGGCGGTTGTCGGCGCCTGGCAGGGTGGCGGCGCAGGCCGGGAACACGATGTTGTCGGCGTGGCTGTAGAAGCAGGTGAAGCGGCCGGTGTGCAGCGCCGGCTCGCGGGCGGCCAGCCCGGTGATCCATTCGCTGGCCTGGCGCATGTGGCGGGAGTTCGTCGTGCGGCTCAGCCGTGCCAGCCAGGTGCCGCGGTGTGGTGAGCCGATCGTGATCACATGCTGCACGCGGGTGGCGGCCCCGGGCGTCGCCGCGAGCCAGGCGCGCGCCACCAGCCCGCCCATGCTGTGGCACACCAGCAGAGGCGGCAGGCCGGTCGACTTCTCGAGCCGCGCCACCGCCGCCTCGAGCTGAGGCACGTAGATGTCCAGGTCGCTGAACACCGGTTCCAGATCGACGGCCACGTACGGTCGTTGCTCGGCCGTGCAGCGCGCAAGCCACGGCCCCCACAGGCCGCGATTGCAGACGTAGCCGTGCACGAACACCACGCCGCGCACGCCGGGCCGGCCCGGCACGTCGGGGTAGCGCGCGGCGTGGAAGGCTGGCGCCACACGAACACCTGCCATGCCACCACGCACTCGCCCAGCCAGGCCCGCAGCAACTGCAGCGGGCCGGCACGCGGGGTCTCGTCGCGGCCGTGCAGGCAGGCCAGCAGCACGAACTCGACCGCGAGGATGAAGACGTATCCGAAGGCGAGCACCAGCGCGCCGGCGACGGCCAGTACCGGCCGCCCCTCCGACGCCCACCCTACCAGCCAGCCCAGCGCGGCCAGCGTCACTGCCAGGATCACGAGGCGCTGCAGGCGCGCGAGCATGGGCAGGTGAGTCCTAGGCCAGCGAAACCGTACGGCCCGTCAGGCGATGCGTCAGTCCGCTGGCGAGCCGGTTGACGATGCCGTAGATCGACAGCTGCGGGTTCGCGCCCACGCTGGTGGGGAACAGCGAGCCGTCGTGCACCGACAGGTTCTCGAGCTGCCAGTGCTGGCCGTTCGGCTGCACCACGCCCAGCTTCGCCTCGCCGGCGAAGCCGCAGCCGCCCATGGCATGCGCGCTGAACACGCGCGTGAGCTGCGGCTTCATCGGCAGGGCGGCGATCTCGCGCTTCGCCTCGTCCCAGCTGCGGTAGCTGCGCGCCAGCTCGTGGGTCGGGATCACCTCGCGCGCACCGGCTGCGAACTGCAGCTCGGCCATGCTCAGCAGCGCGCGGCGCGCGCCGTCCATCACGAACGCGGTCAGTGGGTAGTCGAGCAGCGGCGTGCGATCGTCGCGCAGCCGCACGAGCCCGCCGGGCGACTGCGGATGGAAGCCGTCGCGCAGCAGCGCGAGCAGCGCATGCGTGTGCGGGAACTGCTTGAGCTGCCGCGTCTGCTCGAGCCCGAAGCCGGCCATCGTCGTCGCGAACACCGTCGGGTGGATCGGTGGCGCCTCGAGCTTGTAGCCGATGGGGCCGTCGATCGGATCGACGCCGAGGAAGTGGTCGCTGTAGATCGTCTGCGGCGCGCCGGCCCAGCCCTCGACCCGCTGATCGAAGACAGCCGCCGACGCCACCACCGGATGCAGGAAGCTGCGGTGCCCGAGGCGGTTGTGCGGATCGGGAGCCTTCGATCGCAGCAGCAACCCGGGCGAGTTGATCGCACCGCCCGCCACCACGTAGTGCTTCGCGCTCACGCGCACCGTGCGGTCCGACGCGGCGCTGCCGTCGGTCGCGACCGGCACGCAGTCGAGCCAGCGGACCTTCGAACCGTCGTGCTCGAAGGCCTGCGCGCGCGTTTCCACCAGCAGCCGCGCGCCGCGCTCCAGCGCGGCGGGGATTGTGGTCACCAGCATCGACTGCTTCGCGTTCGTCGGGCAGCCCAGGCCGCAGGAGCCGAGGTTCCAGCAGCCCTTCACGTTGCGCTGGATCGTCGCGGCGCGGATGCCCAGCCGGTCGGCGCCGCGCTTGAGCAGTTCGTTGTTCTCGTTCGGCGGCGCCAGCCAGGGGCCGATGCCGAGACGCCGCTCGGCCTGCGCGAACCACGGCGCCAGTGCCTCGGGCGTGTAGTCCTTCAGGCCGAAGTGCTGCTGCCAGTAGGCCAGCGTGTCGTCGGGCGTGCGGAAGGAACTGGTCCAGTTGACCGTGGTCGATCCGCCGACGCAGCGGCCCTGCAGGATGTTGATCGCCTTGTCGGCCGTCTTGCGCCCGGCGCTCTCCTGGTAGAGCTGCGGATAGGCCTCGCGCTCGAGCTGGTGGAAGTCACTGCTGGTCTTCAGCGGGCCTTCCTCGATCAGCAGCACGTCGAGGCCGGCCTGGGTCAGCAGTTCGGCCGTGATGCCGGCGCCCGCGCCGCTCCCGACGATCGCCACGTCGCAGCTGATCCGCTCCGGCAGCGGCTGCGCGCCCGCGTGGCGTCCGCCGAACACCTTCCAGCCGCGGCCGAGTCCGTCCTTGAACGGGTCGATGATGGCCATGCCGCTCAGACCGCGCTCGGGCCGGGATAGCCCAGCAGCGACCAGTGCTCCGACTGCGCGAAGTAGGCCGCGTTGGTGAGGTCGCGCAGCGCGTGATACGCCTGCTGGCGCAGCTCGTGGTCGGTGGTGCGCATGCGGCGCAGCGCGGCCTCGAGTTCGTTCACGCTCGCGTCGGCCCAGTCGCTGCGCAGGCCGGTCAGCCACTGCCGCGTGGCCGACACCGACAGCACGCCGAGCAACTGCGCGATCTCCGCCTGGGTCGCCGTGGGAAAGCCGGCAATCGTCTCGTCCAGCCGCTGCAGATGGCGCTCCAGTGCTGCGTCGAGCGCCGCCGGCTCGGCTGGCAGGCTGCCTTCGAGCACGGCGCGCGCCACGGCGCGGAACACCGCGCGGCCCGACGGCGCGCCGTGGCGCGCGCCGTGCTCGAAGGCAGCCTGCCAGCCGAGCCGGCGGCGCTCGA